>JBGTHU010000347.1:0-8662 GCA_041745975.1 Mariniblastus sp. | reverse complement strand
ATCCGGGGAAAAATTACAATTCCGGCAAATCGATTGCGAGACCGCTGCCACCATGGTAGCTGATGGCTGATAGTTTGGTAGCAAAACCGCTGATATCGACAATGGGAACAAGTTTTTACTGTCAGGCCTGTATGAATCGGTTTGATTTCATCCAATTTCTGTCATGACATCGACACGATGCGCAAAATGGCAAACCCGTAATGATTAGGGGCCTTTTGCTGATTTTGCTGGTGTTGTTGGTTTGGGGATTGCAAATTTGTTTCTTCCGCTATATCGCCGATTTTGAGAAGGAACCGTTTTGGTGAAAATTACCATTTAATCAATATTACAGGGATCGCTGGCAGAACAATGAAAATAAGCTCAATCATTCCTGGCGCGTTGGCGTTAGGCATTCTCTCATTTACAACGTTACAAGCCACGACTGCCCAACAATCGGCGGTTGTGGAGGCTCAGCCCACTTATTTTGATCAGCAAGCTGTTCAGGACGATCACTCGGTTGGCCACAGCCCCTCATTGGGGCAGACAAACTATGGAAGCTGTGACGGCCAAAGCTGTGGATCGGCTTGCGACAGTTGCAATACTGGGCGAGGGCGATTTTTGGGGCAGAGCTTGCTGTCTCGAATTCAACCCAGCGAAGAGGGATTCGACTGTTTCGTCAGCCCTATCACCAATCCAATTTATTTCGAAGATCCTCGTAACTTGACCGAGTTGAGACCGATCTACGTTCGACACAACTTTCCGGCCGCCTTGGGTGGTGGTGGAATCAATGTGTACGCACTTCAGTTGCGCGCCCGCTTGAGCGAGAACGTCTCTTTGATCGCGATCAAAGATGGTTACATCGAGTCGGATTCAGCATTGCTGGACAATGGCTGGGCCGACTTGGGGTTTGGTTTCAAATTTAATCTGATTCGGGACGTGGCAAACCAACGCCTGTGGAGTGCTGGATTTACCTATGAGGCACCCACCGGATCGCCAAGTGCACTCCAAGGTAATGGAGCGGGTGAGTTAAACTTGTTCTCTTCTGCTGCTGGCCGAATTGGCGAGCGAGGGTTCTGGATGACCGCTGGCGGTGTCCGACAACCGCTCAATGGGAGTCAAGAATCGTCAAGTCTCTACAACTCGATACACTACGCTCATTTGATCCAACCCCGTATCTATGCTGTAACGGAATTCAATTGGTTCCGCTGGTTCAGCTCCGGAAATGCCACAGCATTGGGGTTTGAAGGCTTGGATATAATTAACTTTGGCTCCGAGGGTGTCAGTGGAAATAGCGTTGTGTCTTGGGCCTATGGCTTGCGATTCAAGCCCAGCCGCCGTCAAGAAATTGGTGCTGCATACGAGATTCCACTCTCGGGCCGTCGGGATATCTTGGGAAATCGTTTGACCGCAGATTGGATTTTCCGATTCTAACGGGTCGCAGTTAAAAACAGCATTTCGGTTCTCGCTGTTGTAAAAAATTTCTGTTTCGCGTTTCCTTGTCATTCAACCCCATCAAGCCAGTGCGTTTGATGGGGTTTTGTTTGTGTAACCGTTGACGGACAGTTGTTGCCAGACAAAAATGTTGAAAGACTCAGGGCGGTCGAGGCTCCTGCCAAGCAGAGGGCGTGGGCCGAGCGGGTTTAGTGATTAATCCTTAGCTCAACCGAACAAACCTCTACTGACGGTCTACTGGCCATACTGGGCAACGATTTCCTGAACCGATTTCTTAAAGTCGTCTTCATAACGAACTTTGAATTCGTTCCATGTGCAAAATGTCGTCGAGTCGTTGACTCGATCGGGAAACAAA
This sequence comes from Mariniblastus sp., assembly GCA_041745975.1. GTDB lineage: Bacteria > Planctomycetota > Planctomycetia > Pirellulales > Pirellulaceae > Mariniblastus. The sequence continues at coordinate 6,876 of JBGTHU010000347.1, read as the reverse complement.
ATACCATCCAAGTGGTCGAGTTCATGTTGAAACGTTCCGGCTGAAATTCCCTTGACCTGGAAATCCAACTCGTTCCCGTGCCGATCCCAGCCGGTGACGCGAACGTGCGGGCACCGCGGTACCACTCCACGCAGATTGGGGATCGAAAGACATCCTTCAAAATTGGCGAACCGCTGTTCTGACAGAAACTCAACCTTTGGATTGACCAGGACGGTCAGCGGGAATTCGGGTTTGTAAGGGTAGCGAGGATTGTTGGAGTTTTCGACAATAAAAATCCGTCTCAGGTCGTCAATCTGATTGGCGGCGATTCCCGCACCATTGGCCGCTCGTTTGGTTTCTATCATGTCGTCGATGAGCGTCTGGGTCTCCGGTTGCATTAATTCTTGGAGTGAAATTTCCTGGGCTCGCTGACGGAGGACCGGGTTTCCAATTTCGGTGATGGCACGAATCATTCAGGACCGCCTTATAAATCGATAATTTGTTGATCGCTGGGTACTTGGATGTTGTTAAAAATCGTCTGCGCTGAAGTCAAATCTAACGGAATTTCGCGATCATTGAGTGGATTAATATGCACCAGATAACAACTTCCCACCGCCGCGGCGCGAGCGACTTGGGCGACCGGAGTAAGACAACTGTGGCCGGTTAGTTCCGCTTTTGCTTCCCATCCATCGGGAAAATAACACTCATGAATCAAGGTGTCAACACCTCGAATCGCGTCGACATAGTCGGCCTGTAAATCGGCCGTGGTATCCGTAACGTAGGCCATACTTCGCCCCCCCGGCAATCCGCCAAGTCGAAACGCATAACAGCCGCCCGGGTGGACCACAGGGATGGGAGTGACTTGCAAGCCGCTGTCGAGTGTAAAGGGACGGGTGGTTTTGATGGGACGGATCTCAAATGGAGGTTGAACCGGAAACAAGTCTTGAGCAAACAAATGTTCCTGAATCGCTCTAATCTTGGATTCAGCGACATGAACCGTTATCCGATCAACCGTTTTTTCATACAAAATGTCAAATAGAAATGTCAGCCCGATGACATGATCAAGGTGCACATGAGAAAGTAGGATATCCAAATGGCGAGTGCAAATTAAATCCCGTGCTCGATAAAGTCCGGTGCCCGCATCAAGAATCAATCCGGCTTCCGGGATCATCAAGCAAGCGGTTTGCCGTCGATCGTTGGGATGATAACCGGTAGTGCCAAGAAAGTGTAGTTTCACTGGGCCAAAACCAAATGGGAGCCAAAGGATTAAATGCGTTTCGCGGCGATGCGAAAAACAAATACAATTCAATTTGCGATACGATCAACAGTCCGCTTCGATTGACAATGCGGGGCGTACAATAACAATTTTTGTGTCGACAAGATGCATCGATTCCATGGGTGCTATTGTGCAAGCCAACCGCTGCCGCGTCAACCTATTTGCGTCGCCGGAACAAATCATTAATACCCTTCAAAATTTCATCCTCGATGTTTCTCGCAGGGGGCGATTGCTGTTGATTCCCCGGGGGGGTACCGTCCGGTGGAGGACTGGCCCCCGAAATCAATCCCCCCAAATTTTGTAATGGTTGCCCAAGTCGATCACCAAGTCGATCCTGCAATCGATTGACCTCGCTCGAAACCTTGTCGTTTAGTCGATTTTGTAAGGCCTCGGCTTGTGGAGTGATATTGTCTGCAATCACTTGTTTGAGTGCTCCACCAGCCGCAGCCCGGGCGATTTCGGTCGAGAAATTCTGCAGGACGCGTCGGTCCAATTGGGGTTGGGTCACGCTGCCACCAATAGGAACTTTTAAAGATTGACCTCGCAAACCAGAAAGGAATGGCTTTCCTTCAATCCAATCATCGGCAATCGGGATTTCGGCCATCATGTTCAGACTCTGGTCAAAACCGACGGCTCCTTGCGTGACAACCATCACGTCTCCGACTTGAATCCGTACGTTTTGATGATAGACAAATTGATCACGGATTTGAAATGGGATCGATTGCCGATCCAGTTTTAACCAAGTTCGATAATCTCTCTCCCGCGACTCTGGTTTAAGGATCGCCCGAACTTGCTGGACAGTGCCCAGCAGTTGTTCCGCCAGCGGACCGGCTCCAATGACCACATTTTCCAGCTCGATTTGCCCATCGGCATCCAGCGAGGCGGGTTCAAACAAGGGCATTTGTACCGATTGCATATCCAAGGTTACATTTCCTTGGGCGCTGGTCGCGTCGGCCACCAGAGGTGCGACGAACTTCAGCCAGTGCCGGGCGGTCGCTTCGGATAGAGCCACGTTGTCAATGACTCGAGTCGGTTGCATCACCAGGATGGGATTGGCACCGCGAAAATCAACGACGGGTGCCGCCTGGATGACCCCACCACTAAACGGAATTCCCGGCGTGTTCATCCTGCCGACACTGTCCCGAATGTCAATCGTAAACTCGCTCGCTCCAAAGGGGACTTCTAGAAAGCTCCCCCCCTCCCAGCGAATTGCGGTCGATGCGGCTAACTCCAATGGCAGCCAAGCTTTTGATTTTGATGTCTCCAATGCTCCCGATGTTTCCGATAATTCTGAAACGGGACTGGCCGAAAAAATTGGGCCTTGCAATTGAAACGGTTTTGATCCCGAGCCTGCCAATCGGACTGAATTCCCCGTATAACTACTGACCAGTTGCTGCACCTGGCTCCAGTTCGGGGTCCACGAGCCCTGCAAGTCGGTGACGAAGCGGTTGGACAGATCCGCCAACGTGCCCTTCGCCGTCAACGCCAACGATTGGCCACGGAGAGTTAATTTTTCTAGTTCGATGGCATCAAGATCTTCCCTCAGAGTCAGTTCCGATTCAATTTGCGTTTTCGGTTCGCGGAAAAGTTCGACCCATTGGCGCTGGGGAGCTTCGACCAGATTGTTGGGGTTGGAAGTTTCCGATTGTTGAGCCAGGACAAAATCACTCATCGCCGCCGAGAGGATTGCCTGAGTCCCGTTAGCCACCGATTTCATCTGCAAGGTTCCTTCAGCGCCACCAAAATAGAACAAGCTGTCGGGTGTCGGTGAGAGTTGGAACCAGTTTGTCAAACGATTGACGTCACCCCGAAAACCCAAACCACCGTCGAATCGCATTCCCGTGCCGATCAATACGCTCAATTGATCCGAGGCGATCGCCAAAGCGGAACTGAGGACTGTCAAATTTTGTAACTTGAGCTCCTTCTTTGTCCAATGGTAGATCGCGTCGCCGGTCAATTTAACTTCCGGCTCGTCAACTTTCATGCCATAACCGGCAAAGGCAAATTGGCGAAAATCCCCGTCGATTTTCGTCAATCGAATCCCTTGATCAACCAAACTCGCTCGTGCAATCAGCTTCATTTCTCCGTTGGCCTGCAGCGTACCCAAGTCGACAAAATTCTTCACGTGAGCCAACCACTCAGCAGCCGAACCCTCGACTTGGCAATCCAACTCGATCGCTTCCGACCAAATGCTCTCGATTGGATTGACCAGTGACGCGACCAATTTGTCACCGCCGATATCGACTTTTATACCTCCGCTGGCTAAAGCCAAATTTCCGTTGTTTCCGTCCGTTCCCTCGGTGAGGGCACCACTCGCATTGACGGCCAACACCAATTGTTTCGGAGCCCAACGAGTGACTTGAGGGAATTTAATTCGAGGCGACTGGATTTCTGCCCCTCCGACAATCTGAATTGGAGTCTGATTCGATTTTTGATTGAGCACATCGGTCTGCCAGCCGAATTGGCCGTCCAGTTGTCCCGCCAGTTCAATATCTGTCAAATCAATAAAGTTGCCGATTTGCTCCATCATGGCTGCGAGATCGCCTTTGATCGTAAAACTCCCGGTCTGCATGTTGCCACGACCGGCCATTTGAACAAAATCGGACTCACACTTAACACTTTCGATTTCCAGTTGCGTCCCTGATTGCCGCAACGCCCCATTCAGCTGCAACGGTCGCTGCCAAACGATGGGTTGGCCGGCTCGGCTGCCACGCAGGTTGGTGGCATCCACATTAAAAATCAAGCGGCGATCATCCCCATCGTTGCGAGAACTGGCTTGGAAGCGGATGACACCAGCTTCCACGACTAGGTCTTGTTGTAAATTCAAGGTTTCCGGAAGGGTTCTGGCCAGCCCCGCCAGATCGATTTCACCGGAAAGATCGAGTGGTTCGGCGAGCAGTTCGACCTCGTTGGTCAGGTCGGCCAACTGACTAAAATTAAAACGACCATTCGATTGGAGTTGGCCGAAGTCCGATTCGATCCTCAATCCCGAAGAAGCGACCTGCTGCGAATTCAATTCGAATTTACCTTCAGCCGTGATCCGTTTTAAGTTCATCCGATCCGAGCCAATCAATTGCGGTGCCGCCAATTCCAACCCCCTCAGATGCAGCGATTGAATATCAGTCGCCGCCGACAGCCGCCTTAAATCAATTGCCGATGTCAACCTGGCCGCCAGTTCCCCTTGGGCTGTTGCGGCACCGATCGCTCGCTGGGCCACGGCAACTATCATCGACATTGGTAGTTGGTCAGCATCCAGTTCCAGATTGACTGCAGCCAGTTGCAAAGAATTCGCTCCTGGATCAAATTCTGTATTTATCTTGAAATGACCTTCGCTCAATTCCTGGAAACCACCACTGGCATCGAATCCGAGTGTTTTAACCAGTGAACTCGCTGCCATCTTCAAGGGTGCCAGTGGGTCGATCGTGCTGATGTCTACTTCCAAATTCTCACATTGCCAAAACCGGTCATCGGTACTCGACTCAATAAGCAATTGACATTGTTCAATTCGTAGTCGAAATCGCGGTAAAGTTACAGCGACCGACGAATCGCCAGCTGATCTTATCTTCGCATCCGCTGACTTGGAGCCGACCGAGGGGTTTGCCAAATAAATGGCAAATGCGTCTTCCCAATTACTCCCATCAGGACGGACTTGCCAATGAATGGCGGGTCGCAATATCTCCAGCTCTCCCAAGTCATTTTCCCGAAAGTAGGATCGTAGGATTCCAACTAAGGTTTTATCTGTCGCAATCCGGTCGGCTTTCAAAATCTCATTGCCGTGAGAATCATTGACCGTCACGTGCATCAATTGCACCGGTTGCAGCCAGCCCAACGCCGCTTGGTGTACCTTGATTTCTCCCTGGAAATCGGCAGCCAGATATTTTATCGCTCGATTGTGAGTACCAGTCCAAACCAAGATGTTGGGTAAAAGTGCGATTCCCATCAAAAACAGAATCAGCAAATAGAGCCAAAGCCGCCGTTTTTTAGCGGTCGATTTCGGTCTTCGGCGTAAACTGGGCCGTGACGGCTGCCCCGTTTCATCCCATTGATCGTCCCACTGGTCTTCCGATTTCGATTTACGCCGTGATATTTTTCTGGTCATGATATTCTGATCTGCAAAACAGTAACCGTTCACGGGTGAGAAGGGAAGTCGAGGCGCCTGCCGAGACAACAACCACACACCGTGTTACATTCGCGAAGAATTGTATCGGCGAGAGCCACGTTCTTCCTACGATTTCCGCCAATTTGGTAAAGCGCGACAATTACTCGTGAACAGCTATGCAAAAAATGGCTCGATCCGCTATCATTTATAGTAGAGGCGCAAGTCGTTCTTGAACAGTCGAATAAGACATCCAATGGATGCTAGCAGATTGGATGGAAGATTCAAAAGTAATCGAGTCTCGCCGAGATACACATCTACCCAAATCAAAGTCACAAGCTATTCTCCCCACTATTCGATAATCGCCTTAAACTCGAGCTGAGACTCGTTTTGCTTTTCCGTTAAAAAAATCAAAATCATCCAGCAAGTTGATTTCCTTGGCTCGAAAAATGTCCTTGACAGTTTGACCGAGGCCGATGTTCTCCATACCACAGAAGCGAATTGCGTCTCTTAAACGGAGCTTGTTGATCACTCATTGGTAGAGAGGATAGCAAACTACTCGGCAGCATCAACCGGGACGAATGTCAAAACTTGATGAAAAAATGCAACGTTTTTAATTAACTAAATAAAGACATTTGTCGCGTTGGGGAATTGTTTTGCACCGAGCAATTTTTGAATTTCTATAAAACAGCTTTCGCCTTCTTCGTGATGCTCAACTTTTGAGGACACAGCCTAAATCTCAGCAACTCGATTTTCCAAACACCCGATGCCGGTGATCTCAATCGAAATCTCATCCGCTGGTTTGAGCGTGAAAGTGCTATCGGGTACAATGCCGGTACCGGTCATCAACAGCGCCCCGGAAGCAAAACTGCATTCGCGAAACAAATATTCAGCCAACTCGGTAAAGCGACGTTTGATTTGGCTGATGGCAACCGATCCGATAAAGACAGCATGACCACTGCGTTTGATTTGCAACCGGATCATGGTATCAGGCGACAAGACTTCGTCCGTTAGTAGAACACAAGGCCCCAGTGCGGCGCAGCCATCGTACGTTTTGGCTTGAGGTAAATAGAGTGGATTTTCACCCTCGATACTTCGCGAGCTCATGTCATTGCCAATGGTATAGCCAATGATTTTGCCGCTTGTGGTCAACACCAACACTAATTCCGGCTCGGGCACATCCCAGGTAGAATCGCGGCGAATACGAACTTGGCCGCGATGTGCCACAACGCGGTTCCGATTGGCCTTAAAGAACAACTCGGGGCGTGGAGCTTGGTAGACATGGGCATAAAAATCTGCTCCCCCTGATTTTCCACTCTCTTCTTGCCGCCCCTGTTTACTTCGCAAATAAGTGACTCCACTTGCCCACAGCTCTTGGCTTTGCATTGGCGAATCGAGTTGCGTTGCCAGTAACTCGTCAGGACTGGCGACCGGTTGCATCTCCGTTAGCTGAGAACGTGTCTTTGCCAAGACATCGTCGTCATTGATGAACGTATCCCAGTCGATCCCGGTCCGATGAAAAAAC
>JBGTHU010000346.1:0-3930 GCA_041745975.1 Mariniblastus sp. | reverse complement strand
TGTCCTGTGCGACAAGATGAAAATATCGCGAATGAAATATGGAGCGAGCATTGAAGTCAGGACGGGTTCCCATTGTCTCAGGATCATCTTGTCGAACATTGTAGAACCTTAAGTAGTCGACTAGCTCAGAATTCTGAGGAGTCGGTGAGACAGCCTTACGGTTCCCCAAAAACCAGGATTCGATGCAGCATTCCTGGGTGATCACTCGCAATTGATCTGTTGGAAAACCAAATGCTTTCGCACGGTCGAACACCTCTTGACTTCGGTCTGTAGGCGTCGAGTCATCAACATCCAAACAGATCACCAAGCGATTGAATTTTCCGGAAGCCTGATAATCCGCAATGGCCCGTTTGAAGTGGACATCAAGGAGCGATGGGTAGCCTTCACCGCTGAAAATAAAATATCCGCACCGGTCGCCCAGTTCACTTGGATCATCAACGCGACGTAATTGCGGAATTAGGTGAGACAGCCAAGCTGGATATACCTTTTTTTCCGTGCGTTTACCCTCCACAAGGAAATAAAGGTTCATTCCGAAGCGATCCCTTCAGCGTACTGTGGCAAATTAAGAAGCTGCAAAAATGCTTCGTGATGGCTTGATTGGTTTTGCAGCCGCTCTGAGTCTTCAACCACTACAACTTGGCCATTCCGGCTAACAATTTTCCAGTTTTTCATGCTGATGTTATTGATGATGTAGGGATGGTGGCTGGTCAGAATGAACTGCATTCGACGACTATGAATCTGCAAATCCTGCGTGACGAAGTGAATGCAGTTCACGCCAAAACTGTTTTCAAACTCGTCAATCAATACGACTGTACCGTCAGGCCAAAGAGCCATTCGACTCAAGTGCATCAGTGTTCGATGCATCCCTGAGGAAATCGACTCTTCTGGGATTGGCGCATCAACACCAAACTCCGACATATACAATCTGGGAATCATTCCGAACGGGCCAGCCTCAACGAACTTGAAGCTGATTTCCTTGACCGAAGGAAAGGCGTCCTGAAACTGACTGGAAATATCGTCAAAAACCTCGCGGCAGTTCTCGTAAGCCAAAGCAAGTTTCAAGTGAGTGGGCATGTCTTGCGAACGAATTTCTTCGATTGCCCTAAACTTTTTCTTTAGGTTGTCGAAATTACGGCCAAATGACATGAATCGTCCAGGACGATGATCTTCCGAATGATCAACAAACAGGATCGAATCCATGCCGCAGAACGCGCCGGCAATTTTGTCTTCATTCCTTAAGAGATGAACAATACTCTCGTTTTGGGAAAGCTTGGGAGTCGTTTGTCCGTCCAGCTTAATATCGGTTTCATTTCGAGTCGCAACTGCAGTGCCATCGCGAACGAGCTTCTCTGAAATCAAGTTGGGCTTTGGTGCATTGTCGTCGTCATCATCAATGAACGGCAAATCAAATATCTCGGGGGAATCGTCGGGTACTCTCGATTTCTGATATTCGCCACTCCAAGTGTATTGTACTTGGTCGTGCGAAAAGACCAATTCCCACTTGAACCCCCAAAACCGAGCAGATGTTTTTCCATTCGAGATTGCGACAAGCCTGCGAAGACTATCGAGAATTCGGGTCTTCCCCACACCTGAAAGCCCGACCATCAACGTAACATCCGTGAAGAACTCGGCTTTGCTAAGTCGCCAGCCCGCTTTTGGGTCATCAATTTCAAGTGAAATCAGTTGCATTCTTTGTCCTTTGTCGTTTCAAGATCACAATCAATAGTAACAAGCTTAGTCTAGGCAGGCAACGCCGTGTGCCATGGATATAGGATGGCCAGGATTCTGGCGATCTAACGATCAACTCTTTTGCGCGTTCCAGTTCAGTACGAAACGCGTCGGCAGCATCTGGATTCCGTTTGGCGTACCAGTCGTACGTGGCCAAAGCTTCCTCATACGCATCTGGATGCATCCAAATTTGTGAATTATCCATTTTTGCGATTGTTCATCTCTCGCATCAAGGATTCCCAAGACACCAATTCAACCTCGTTTTGGTCAATCTGCGAAATCCTCCGCTGCAATTCTGATTCCCATCGCTGTTCAGAATCAGTTTCCGTGGTCGAATCCAAACTATGAAAAAGTGACGCTGCCAATTCTGCCCGATCGTTGTCTGGCAGTTTTAATGCGATCTGCAAAAGATTTTGTGATTCCGTGTTCATGCCACCATTTTACTCAAATGCAGATGCCGAGTACAGGCACGAAATGATTGAAGTTCGCCTGGAATTCCAGTGAAATCGAAAAAGAGGAATAGGTGTCGAAAAAGAAGAAAAGGTGTCGCATGCCGTTTTTTTGGTCTCGTTGACGGAGGATCGCTCGTTGACGGTAAGGCTGTCGCTTGATAGTAGCACGACTCTCCGAGTCGTAGCAGCAGTGAAATCGATACGGCAACCAGGTGTTAGTGGCAACTCTAACGACTCGGAGAGTCGTGCTACTATGTCTGCCAATAAACATTCTCTCCTATCTGACCGCTGTCTCCGAAAAGATAAAAGAAGATAAAAGGACATGCAAATAAAGTGGTGAGCATTGCGTGAGGCGGGTCGGGCTGGAGTTCGATCCGAGGAGACGAATTGAGTAAGCGACAGACGGGAACCCATTGCCGGACGTGACGGTCAATGTCCGAAACCCGCTCTTGTTCAGCCAGTCATCTTTGTAATCATAAACCGACACTTTTCCCGGGGGCGTCTCGCCTCATCCCGACAGAGTTCTAAGATGCGAGCGATTTGGTCTCGGTCTTTCACTGCTTCGGATTCCGGGAGATGGTCCCAATCGACGAAGGCGATTCGTCTCTTGTTCTCCGGACTTCCTTTCGGCGGCCGATCTCCAAACTTCCAGTCCATCAGTAATCGTTCCGCGATCCAACGATGATGCTCCATCATGGCAACGACCTCGATTAAGCGGTCTTTTTCCGTTTTGGTAATCCACTCTCTTCGCACTTCGTGGTGGATGCCGCCATCAATGAATTGTTTTATCTCGGGATCTTCGTCAATCCGTGAATAAACCACGTTCGGGTCGAAAGGTACAATGGTCAGTCGAAGCAACGCCAGCTTAGTCGTGGCGTGTGCCGCAGCCATTAAGTTGCTATGACGTTGCCAGGCCGACATCTCGTCAAGCGATTTTACAGGAACTTGGTCTCGAGAAGGTGGTGTCTGACCGTTTTGCAGTGCATCCTGCTGGGCACATTTCAGATCGAAGTCATGATTGATCGCAGTTGCCAGTGAGCGGAAGTTGTCTGCCGTCAGTGCGCTGAACGTACATGATTCACGGCAATCACCCCAAGGGATTAGATCGGCACCATTTTTGTCATCGGGATGGATCAGTTGATGCAGCATCGGGCGATTAGGGACGTATGGCAAAATGGTAATTCGGTGTTCACAGCGATCAACGTAATCGGGCTCTTGGCCGTTTTTTGAGGCTTTCAGTCGGATGTCTAATTCACTGCGCAGCTCCGTTGCGTCGGCGCAATTGAGATCATCTTCGGTATGGCAGATGAATACAAACGGCCGAACACCCTTGGTTTCGGATAGTATTTTCAACTTGTCGACAAATCGATCGCAGGTGACACCGCCATTACTAAATTCGAATCCACCGTTAACAACGTATTCAATTCCTCGGCTCGACGCGATGTCGATTATCTCGACTTCGTTTTTTTCATTGGGTTCAAAAACTATTTTCTTTGCCACCGACACGCCAAATGACCATTCGTCAAGATCAGCAAACGGTTGCCATACCTGATATTCGGTCGCATCAAGCCCCGCAACCTGCAACTCATTTGAGAACGAGTCCAAATCTGGAAAGAAACTAGGATACAACTCCTGAAAGTGTTGAACGGCTTCGGCATCACTCTTGTTATACACGATCGTCATCCGGGCCCGTTTGAGATTTTCATAGTGTGCCATTTGCGCGAGCTTGATTGCCAATTCCTGCCCAACC
>JBGTHU010000345.1:0-3008 GCA_041745975.1 Mariniblastus sp. | reverse complement strand
GAAAATCAAAGCGCAAAGTTCATAACGAAGTTGACCATCGTCTTCGCTTTTCTGTTTGGCGATGGTTTCGGATATTTCTTGTAGCAGGACACCCGATTGCAAAACCTTGGTCTTGATATGCTCGAACAGAAACGCTGAGCTGACAACGTTACCAACGGGGGATTCGGCTGTTTGTTGTACCGCGTCGTAAACGATCCACAATTGAGTTCGCAGTTGAGCTCCTGTACCCGCCTTGTCTACAGCTCGTAGTACACGTTCCCAGAAGCGTCGTCGAACGGGTAGGATCGGATAGTCCTGCACTAATAGAGAACGGTCTTTGGCATTGACGGCAATTTTACTAGAGGCCAATTGCCGCTCGATCTCGCCGCTTTGGCCTTCTAGCATCCTCTTAAGTTCAGCCACCACGGTCGGTTTCTTCTTCAATACGACCTCCCGAGTCACCTGTTCGACATCACTGTCTTGCAGTTCAACGGCGACGGGGAATCGTCCCTGCAGTCGTTGCAGGAGTGGCGTTCCCGAAAGTGCGTTCTGTCCAGTCCCGACAAACATCAGGTTAGAGCCTAGACGTGCCGAGCACTGCTCTTGAAGGTCTTGCACTGCTTTGGATCGATCAACGCTTTCGCCGATATATTGCTGGACTTCATCCAAGACGATCAACGTTAGCGGAAGCTTTCCGTTGACCACTAAGGTTTGCTTGATCTTGGCAATCATTTCATCGATTGAGATTTCGTTCTTATCGGGAAACTGCCTTTCGAGTAGCACCTTAACGTCCGCAGGTCTGGCTGCGAAATCGGGGCGTACCGCCAAAATAGCTTTGGCCATCACATCGGAAACGTAAAGATTGGCCACTTCCAGATCAAATTTTCGTTTGGCCTTGTCAACTTCGGCCCTTACGGCATCTTCAATTCCTTCATGCCGCAACCACAGCACAAAACTGGCACTGGCGTAGTTTTCAGGTAACCCAACCGACTTGAAAATGACTCCCATCAGTTCCAAGCGAACACTATCACCGGCACCAGCACCGAGCGTTCCCGCCGCAGCGTGTAAGCCACCTGACCGTCGTGCGCAGGTTGTAACTTCTTTCAGAAGATCCTGGATGTTTTTTGGCAGACTTTTGGGGAGACCTCGGGACTTACTGCCATCGGGGAATTCGTAGTCCGTCCACAAATGCTGGAGCATTTTTACCAAATGACTCTTACCCGATCCGTAGAAACCACTGACCCAAACGCCTGGTTGCTCGGACTTGTCGAGGTTGGCTAAGTATGTTGAGAGGATTCGCTCCAGACCATCGGCATACTGACCATCACAAACAAAGTTGCTCAATTCGAAACGGAGAGTTTGCAATTCACCTTTGGTATGGCCGCTGGTGACCTTGGCAACACCCTGGTTGAGTAGCCGGTTTTCTCGTGGATCTTTTTCGTAGAGTTCTAAGTTCTTAAGTTGCTTCATCTGCGAATTTCTCCCTCACTGTCGGTAATAGGCACGGCATGGTAATTCCAACCATCGCGAGCATCCAAGAGGCGATAGTTATCTTGTTCATAGACTCCCGGAAAAAACACTAAGAGACGTCCCCGAATTTGGTTTTCGATCAACGGTAGAACTTCCGAAAGTCGAAGAAATCCAAACAGCGAAGCGACTCCACCAATGGCTAGAACTGACGATTGATCCTGCATTGGCTCATTGAGCGCGTCGCTCAATCGAGTAGCGACTCGGTCTTTGAAGTGTTTCAGAGGTGCTGCCCCTAAGCGATCCGGTTTCTCGAAATAGCTTTCGGTGTAATCTTGATAATCGGGGCCGAACAACCAATCGGGGAACTCGTCGGTCAGGTCGAGCAAAGTCCAAGAATGCCCGGCTTGTCGGGTTGTTTCTTCAAACAGCCCCAATCGCAGCCGCAATCGTCGCTCGTCTTCCTTGTTGTAAACGGCGAACCAGATTTTTTGGGCACCAGCTACATTTTGGTCCCAAGGCAGTGAGCAAATTCGCTGATAGTTTTTGCGGAGCTGATCAATTCGGCTCATGGGTGCGACCTCCTTCCGCTGATATCAACAGTTGGGGGAATGTGATTTCAACTACGGACCCAGCAGACTTGTAGTTGATCCAGCCTTGCTTGGAAGCTTCGAGCAGTTTTTCATGCAATTCTGCGGGAGTGCACGCAAGTAATTTGGTCCATACGTTCTGTAACAACATACCGCCCCGGAAGCCACAATAGTGTGCCAGAGTTACCGCGAAAGTCGCAACCAACGGGGTTACGACCGGCGTGGAGCGCTTCTTACGGACTTTTCCATTCAGGAATCCAGCTTGCGTCCAAGTGGATGCTAATCTCCGGGCGCTCGCAATTGACGTTGAGGATTGAAATCTTTGCGGGTAGAGCTCCGATAACTGCGCGGCGATCTCTGGCGAAGATACTGTTACGCCGACTGGAGAAGCCAAAATGATATTCGTTGTTTCACGCAACAGTGGATCGCGAGTGGCCGCCAAGAGAAAGGCCAGCATGGGGCGACCAGCTTCGTCAATCTCCCACAGTCGGCGAAATGTCTGAAAGGTCGGCAACTTTGGGTTGAGTCCGTACAGCCTTGATAGGACATCAGCCGTCATCTTACGGGTTGAGCGGGTCGGTTTGCCAAGCTCGTTATCTTCAATAATGGCGTTGGCGTAGTCTTCCGTCTTTGCTTTGCCATCAACCTTGGACAGTAGCACGGCCAGATCGTTCAACATCATCGTGCGGCTAGTATGGACGCTTGTGCTGCCTGATTTGAAACCCAGTTCTTCTGGGCACTCGGTTCCCTTAGGGGCGCCAGGCTGTTGTTTTTCCATCGTTTCCACATGCATCTACTTGGATTCCTAACACATCGCCAATTCATTGCCAATCAGAAAGCCGGATTTAGGTATGCCCATAGACTCACCTTGGTCGCCTTTTGCGCGGCCTGAGCCTACTTACGCCTGATTTTGGCGGATTCTGTAGTATTGCAGCTAACGCCTCGACGTCCTTCTTACGGTACAACCGATAA
>JBGTHU010000344.1:0-3416 GCA_041745975.1 Mariniblastus sp. | reverse complement strand
CCCGTTGACGCGAGTCGTCGTTGTCATGCGTCGATTTATTAGCTAATTCATTAGCCTGGAGGATCGTCCCGCCAGCCAACAAGGCGAAAGTGAACAGCATCCATCGCGTCAGCCAACGGCCGACTGATTGATACCGAGGATTCGATTTTAAATTAGAATCAAAATACTTTTCCAACGAATCTCGACTTTTCATTCCCGAGCAATGCGTCATTTTTTCAGTTCCTCTTAGTTGTTAAATAATTTGCCCGCTGACTCGAATCAGTTCAGGCAGCCAATTTATGGCGAGTTAATAGATTGTTAAAGCCAATGGATCAACCGAGACCCAAAGAGAATCGGCATCTTCTTTTGGGGGTCTATTTTTAACCGGCGTTCGCTCTTAATCTAGTTTCCTTCGACAATCGCATTCTGCCAGCCGAATTTGATAAGTGTAACTACTTTTTGAGGGGATTAAATCAGGTTTTAATCGATTAATTGGATTTAGCCGTTTAAGGCGTCGGTTCAACACTGCTGCTGTGATTCAAATCACCAACTTTTGAGACTTGCTCCAAGACGAGCGAATCACTTGTGAAGTAGGCTCGAATTCCACCTGGCAAATTCATCGTGTTCGGGGAACTGGGGGCAGGGCAAGCATCGGGAAACGGGCCGGGTGCGGCTCCGGAATTCGCATTGGCGATCACTTCTCGAGCTATGGTTTGCCACCATTGAAAGCTCATGGATTGCAGAGGCCAATTTTGTCGTTGCCATTGTTGTTTAAGGAATTGTCGAATTAGCAAAATGGGAGCGGTGCTTAATCGCTTGAACGCCAATTCGATTCGACCTGGGACGCAAACTAAAATCGAGTCGGTCAATTGTTCGGCTTGTCCATCGATCCAGTCATCTGTTTCAGCAGCTTGAATTCCCAATTGAATTAATGATTGCTTGATATTCCAGCCAAATTGAGATTCGAGCTGAGGTAAAAGTTTGTTTCTAATGTAATTGCGAGTGTAGCGGGATTGATGGTTGCTACTATCTTCACGAAAGGGTTGCTTAATCTCATTTAAGAAATTTTCTATTTCTTGGCGAGTTGTCGTCAACAGAGGGCGGGCGACCGACAAATTCGCGTGAATCATTCGGGTCGGCCTGATCCCGCGAATCCCAGCCAACCCGGTTCCTCGAAGGGTGCGAAAAAGAATCGTTTCAGCTTGGTCATCCGCATTGTGCCCGGTAAGAATCAATCGTGCTCCTGCCTGATTGGCGACTTGAGTCAGGAAGTTGTAACGCAACTGCCTCAACAATTGCTCGCTAGCTGACAATCTTTCTAAGGGATTGATGGAAGACTCGAATTGCAGATCCGTTGGTTGTCGTAAACCACTGGAAAACGGAATTTGCAATTGTTCAGCTAATTTTCGGACAAATTGCTGATCTTGCTCCGATTCTTCGCCCCGTGTTTGGTGATTGAAATGAGCCACCACCAAATGCTGACTGGGAGAAAGACCGCGTTTTTGGTAGCTGGACACCGCCAAACGAAGTAACGCCACACTATCGGCACCCCCTGAAACGGCCACCACCACCGTCACCTGGCCGGGGAGTGCGGCTGGCATAAAATCAGCAATGCGTTCGATTAAGCTCCCCGCCGTCATAAAAATTCTCAAAAAGTACCATTTTTTCACAGAACTGTACTACCAAGAAGACCCGGTCATATCATATGATATCTTAACACATGAACGAAAGTTTGCGTTCTTGACGAATTTAAATGAATGACTGGCGATTCGGTTCGAGTTGCGGTTCAAAAAATTCAAAGCAGATTTATTGACGGCCCGGGCATCCTGAAATGACACCATTTCATTTCGCGAGACCTGTTCCATTCCCCCCGAGTGATGCATTGCGATGCATAAATCACCCAGAAATCGTTAACCCATTGTAACAGACGATGTTTCCTTCGCTGGCCTATTTGATTATCCAAGCGGTTGCCGGTCTCTTGACCGACGCATTCGCTCAGGTGCATCGTTGCCAGTTATCAGCCGGAATTTTTCTTGGGCAACAATTTGATGATCAAGCCCGCTGGGGCAAGGCGATCTTTGGGTTGGTTGTTCGAATCGGCGATCCGTTTGCCGATTTATCCAAGAAGCAATTGAACCTGCAGGAATCGCCATGGCTCGGTTTGTTGCCAGTTTTTGGCCTTTGTCGGAGAGCGGCTACATGCCGTTATTTTTTTTCGGGTGACAGATCTTGGGTGGAGGCGCGGTCATGCTTCGCTCAATCTACCTCCCCTGGGGTGTTTAACATCTCCGTCTCCACCGGAAGATGGGAATTGGCCAACTGCTCTGATTTTTTCTCACCGTTTCGACTAAATCGCTGGCAACCCATTAGGTAAACGGCTCCAGCGAACTGATTAGATCTCAATAAATTATGTCCAGTCCTTCGGACTGACCCATTTGTGGTGGCCCAGCTAACTTTGGTTGGGTTTGCCATGGTTGGATCGGTCGATTGGCAATCGATTTTTGCAAGATTTTTCTATTTGGCTGCCGTTTGTTTTTTGGACTATACCCAGAAAGCGGCACGAATGAACGAAATAGGTTACCTCATCGGGGGAGCAGTCTTGGGGATCGGTTTAGCCTCACTGTACCCATTTTTGCTGGGCAGAACCGCTCACAGTAAATCCCAAGAGATTCTCCGGCAAGCTCAACGGGATGCTGAAGCATTAAAAAAAGATGCTGAAATCGAAATCAAAGAGCACCGACTGAAACAAGAGACCGAATTAGAGCGGAATTTGAACAAGTCGCGTGAGCAGCTGCATCAACGAGAGAGAAAGCTTGACAAACATGAGTCACAACTCGAACAAACAGCGACTGACCTGAAAAAACAAAAACAATTTCTGGAGACGACTCAAAATCGACTCAAAATCAAGCTAGAACAAATCTCAGAAACCGAAAAAGACTTAACGGCAGTGCTGGAAAAGCAACGAAAATTGCTCCACCAAATCACCGGATTAAACCAAGACGCAGCGACTCAGCGATTACTCAAGCTATTGGAAGATGAATTGGCCGCTGAGGTCGGCGGGCGCATCCTTAAACATGAGCAACAGATTCAAGAAACCTGCGAACAAAAGTCTCGCGAAATTCTGTTAATGGCGACTCAGCGTTTTGCTGCCAGTCACACCAGTGAGCAAACAACCAGCACGGTCGACATCCCCAACGATGAAATGAAGGGCCGCATTATCGGACGCGAAGGCCGTAACATTCGAACTTTCGAAAAAGAAGCCGGAGTCGATCTGATTATCGACGACACCCCGGGAGTCGTAATTGTCAGCGGTTTCGATCCGATTCGCCGCGAAGTGGCTCGACGAAGCCTCGAACAATTGATTCTGGACGGACGAATCCACCCCTCGCGAATCGAAGAGGTTTTGGCTGAAGCGAATGCCCAAGTGGAAAGTATCA
>JBGTHU010000343.1:0-7399 GCA_041745975.1 Mariniblastus sp. | reverse complement strand
CATCAATCGCGGTGGGGTCCAGCACACCCAGTCGAGCGAAATCGGCCTGGCTGCCGGCCAATGATTCACGCACGATCCCCATCACCGAAGTAGCCGTCTCGGCAAGCCGATTGGTCGCCTCGGCGGGGTAGTTATGATGTGAGGGGATGATCCAAACACCTTTCTCATTTCGCACGCGAAAGCTCTGGCGGGCGAGCGTTTCGGGATCGATAGCAAATACCTCTAATGCCGCGGCTTGGGATGACGAATCAAACGCCTCGAAAAATGGTTTTCCCACCAATTCGTTTTCAGCATTGGCCCGAGGACGACTATTAAAGTGGTGGAAAAGCGATCCAGCGGCCAATACGACAGCGGTCAAAATAAAAACAAATGTTTTTTGAATCTCGTTCATGATGATAGCGTTGTATCGATTTTACGTTGGGGTGAGATATGGCGTTGCTCGTTATAGTACCGCCAACCGAGCACAAAGAAGCCCAAAATCAAAGCGGGGATTGGCGCCGTCAAGATAGCCGAATAACGAGTCCAGCTTTCAACTTTGGAAATTCGTTTTTGTTCTTCAGTTTGCAGTTGTTTGATCGTAATTTCTAAATCCTTTTCCAACTTGCGCTTTCGCATGTCAAAGCGACGTTGGGCATCGGTCGCCTCCTGGGAACTGCGCTGAAGTTTTTGAATAAAACTCAGCGATTCGTCAGCTTGAATATCCTTGGTGGCTTCGTCTAATTTAGTTTGTGCGGCGGCCATTTCCTCTTGCATCTGTTTTTCGGCTTCTTGTTGTTGTTCGGTTCGCTCGCGACGGAACTGATCGAAGACCTCTTCCAACTTGACCAATGATCGGGGGCGAACGCGCCGATTTCTCAGATTGACAAAATCAGAATTGTCGGCCAAGACTTCAATTGCATTGGTTAATAAAGCCAAATTGTCAAATTGTACCTGCAACCCCTCCGCTTGTTCATAGGCGACTTCCGATACGAAATCCAAATCGGCAATCACCACGACATTCAACCCCTGATCTGCGGATGAAGAAATGTGGGCCGCCAAAACATGTTCGTTTGGATCGAGCCGCACTTGGGGATTGGGTTCAAGGACCACTAGGTCTTCCATGGTAATTTGACTGCTGGCGGCCTGTTCATCGACGCGAATCTCGCCGGTGCGAGGGTTGATCGAACGAGTCGATTGCTTGGGAGTCATGGTCAATTGATCCCATGGCGTTATCCCTGAATCGGTACTCAATGTTACCAAGGGCTGGAACTGAAAGGGGCTATCGGCGATTCTTCCAATCGAGCCCGGATAGACAAACATCAATTGCTGTAATCCACGAGAGATTGGACTGGCTGGATCAAAGGCCTGATGACCGCTACGGTCTCGCACAAATACAAATGCCTTATCGTAGGGGCCATAGAAAGATCGCAATTGGGTTTCCACATAGTCCGGCCAAATCCCCCGGAAGTTGGGGAAGGGATTGTCCAGATGCCAAACTGCGGAGTCATAGTCCCATTGGATTCCGATTGCATCCAACAAACGGGTCGCTCGTCCACCATCGGCCTTGGGCAAATTCGAACTGGTCAACACTTCCGAGTAGGGCGAACGGCCCGAGATACGATTTTGTCGAGGGGCATTGATCACGCCGATTTGTGTTGGGTGCTGATACGTCCAGCGAAACGGTAGCGGATCGACCAGCACCAATGTGGGGTTTCCAGCTTTCACGTATTTCACTAAGGCCTCCATCGCCACTTCATCCAGCGAACTCGGGTCGGCGACTATCAACACGTCGGGAGGGGTACGCTTGGGTTCATTGGAAAGGTTTTCATCCAATCCGTTGGCAGTTTCCAACACGGATTCGCCCGCTCCATCGCCCGTCTCTTCACTCTCAGTTTTGGGAATGAAGTTGGAGAGTTCGTCTTGTTGGATATGGACAATACGGAATTGTTTTTTTAGTTCGTTGAAAGTTGCGTTATAGGCCCAGGGAACCCTTCGACCGTCAAACAAAGGGCCGGCAAAAAAGGTATCAGTATCAACAATCCCTAGGGAAATTTGTTGAGATTTATCGATCGTGTAGGCAACCGCGCGGCTCAATTCATATTCAATCGCCGCTTCATTGCCGATGAAAGGCATGGTCACTTCCCCTTCGGAAGTTGACACTTTAGCGCCCAAATAAATATCTTGCTCGATCACCCGTCCTGCAACTTCGGAGCGATCGAAACGTGGTTCAATCCCTGCCACGCGGGCTTCCGCGGCGGCATCCGAGTTGGGCTCCACTTCGACCAATCGGAGTCGAACATTGCTGCCGCCATATTCAGCAAACTGTCGCAATAAGCTGACGAAATGCTTCTTTGTATTAACGTAGTTGCGAGGGACTTCATTGCTGACAAACGCCTGGATTAAAACCTCGCGATCTTTATCACGTACTTGTTGTAACGTGGCAACCGTCACCGGATCGAGCGCGTACAATTTTTCGGCCGTCAGATCGATCCGCGACCAATTGGTGGATAACGCGGTATTGCTCAAATACCCCACGGATACCAAGGCAATGGCCATACAGACAATCCGAATGACAAAATGCGGCGCTTTGGTTAATTGTTGGCCACGACTCCAGTGGCGACGACTGATCACAATCAAGTTCAGATACAACATCAAACAAGTCAGTGCCAGAAAATAAGCGACGCTGGAAAGCGGAATCAAACCGATCGTAAAGTCTCTGAGGTTCCATTCGAAACCTAATCGCTCCAGGCCAATCACGCCGCGAAAGTAGTTGCCGATCAAAACCGGAATTGAACAGAGCAAAGCCCCCACCACAAAGGCAATGGTCGCACTCTGAGTTAATGAGCTGGCGAACATCCCAACGGACAGTAACGACAGCCCGGCCAGCCAGTATCCGAGGTAAGTCGTCGCGATCACCCCCCAATCCGGATTGCCGATTTGAGCCAACTTGAACAATTGAATCAATGAGAAAAATAGAGCGATCGTATACACCGCGACCACCGACAGGTACTTACCTAACAAAATATCAAAATCAGACGCCGGCAGAGTGAACAAAATCGAGTCCGTACCTTGCCGTTTCTCATCGGCCCACGCCGACATCGTGATGGCCGGTACAAAAAACAGCAGCAACATCGGGAGTGCAGCGGTCAACTGATCCAGATTCGCCAAATTGTCAGCAAAAAACTGGGGGCTAAATGTCATCACACTGCAGACGGTGACAAACACAACAATGAACAAGTACCCCAACGGGCCAGAAAAATACTGCTTGACGTTGCGACCGAAAACTGCAAACACCACGTGCCATCGAACCATCAGCAAACCACTCCGTAAATTCTAAAAAAAGCTTATTCGTTAAATGATTTGGTAATTAATTTGGTATTATAAATAACGACTGCTATACAATCGATTGTTCCTATTCCGATCAAACGGCGGCAAAATTCGTCAATTGGTGAAATTTTTCAGCCATCGAGTGCAAGTCACCCATTTGATCAATCGGGCCATCAAACTTCAGCCGACCTTGGTCAATCAAGATCACTCGGGAACACAAAATTTCAACTTCCTGCAATACATGCGTCGAAAGCAAAACGGTCTTGGACTGGCCCAGTGATTTGATCAATTCCCGAATTCCCACCAGTTGATTGGGATCTAAGCCACTGGTTGGTTCGTCCAAAATCAGTACATCGGGGTCGTGCAGTAAAGCCTGAGCCATTCCGACTCGTTGGCGAAAACCGCGAGACAGTTTACTGATCGGCTTGAAATACACTTCATCCAATTGGCATTTGTCGACTACAAACGCGATTCGATCCCGAGCCCTTGATCGGCTCAATCCGCGCGCCCTGGCCAAGTACCGCAGTGCTCCCTTTGGAGTCATTTCATCGTATAATGGCCCATTTTCGGGCAGGTAACCGATTCGCTGGCTCCCCTCGATACGATGCGTCTGCATGTCGAAGCCAGCGATCCTGATTGTCCCCGAAGTGGGAGCCAAAAAGCCGGTCAACAACTTCATCGTGGTCGATTTTCCGGCGCCATTAGGGCCTAAAAAGGCACAAACCTGTTGCCGAGGAACGGAAAACGAGACGGAATTAACAGCCGCGAATCCGCCGTAAAATTTACATAGCTCGACCGCTTCAATCATCGGCGTGCCCTGAATTGTGGCGGTATCAGCACCTTTGGCACTGATGACCTTGGGTGGCGTCAGATTCATGGTATCTTTTTCGTTTGAATTCATTTCAATGTTCTTTTCAATGGAATCCGTTGAATTCGAGACGGAGCGATCTCCATAGATCGCATCCACGGTGATCTGAGATAGACCCAGCATCGATTTTAACCCGCTGTCAAAATGCGTCATTCCCGGCAGTGTTTTGGGGAATCCAGGTTGGAATTGCCCTTCATTCTAATTTTTTTCGCGATTTTTGCCTAGTCCATTCCGCTTCATTTAGCCTGACAGAAATACAATTGGTTTGCAGTTAACTGTTTTTTTCGAAAGCGGTTCTTTTCAAATAAAGTTGGTTAAAAATCACCCATTTTTTGATTTCGGGCGGAGTATTTTACCATTGACACCAACCCACAGGATGCCAAATTCATGTTGATTGAACAGCGGTTTCGCACGAAAAAATTGTTTTCGCCTCGCCAGGTTGCTGAGGCGATCGGGGTCAGCGAATCATCCCTCAAACGCTGGTGCGATGCGGGACACATAGGAAACCAAAAAACCGCAGGGGGTCATCGTCGCATGAGCATGGCCGATGTTGTAAAGTTCCTGCGGAGGCGTCGGATGCAACTCGAGCGACCTGATATCTTGGGGCTGTCGGTTTCGGAATCTCATCTGCCACCGATTCATGGAGATTTTCGACAACTGATCGCAGACGCTTTGGATTGCGGAGACCAGCAGCGGTTTTCCAGTCTGGCCGTCCACTTGTATTTAGAGAATTGGCCAATCGAAAGAATTTTGGAAGAGATTCTGGCCGTGGCGATCCCGATGACTTCTCGCAATTGGGATCTGGGGAATCTACAGATTAAGCAGGAATGTCAAGTCGCTGAGATGTGCAAAACGGCCTGGAAGACATTGCGAGAATTGATTCCTGCTCCTTCGGCTTCCGCGTTAAGAGCCATTGGAGGTTGTTTGTCGCAGTTTGATTACGGCTTGACGGCGGTTGCTGCGGACTTGGTATTTGCCGAAAAAGGTTGGAATTCACGCTGCCTCGGTTACAATTTACCAATTTCTTCTATTTGCGGCATGGCTCGTCAAGAAAACCCGGCATTGGTTTACATCGTTGTTCCCAATACTCTCTCGGATCAGAAGGCGATGATTGAAATTAAACGAGGTTTGAATTTAATTTCCTCCACTTTGACTGCTGGAGTCTCCGTCGTAATTGCCCCCAATGGGACTCCGGACGGATTTAAGCAGCACCTAAATTCTGTTTCCATCGTTGACAATTTATCCGGGATGGCTAACCTGATGAAGAAGCATTTTGTTCTACCTGGATAGCATTACAATTTCAGACATTTTTCGATTTTTTCTCCGTTTCTTTTAACTTACCACATCAATTTATCGTGTTAATTCATCGCAATTGGAATCCCATTCATGAAACGTGCTAAAACAAAACGGCAGGCCTCGAGTATTAAGTTCTCAAAAATTAGGGGTTCCGCTCATGGATTGAGCCTTTCTTCAATGTGGCTCGCTTCGATTCTTTCATTTTTGATGATCGATGTTTCCTCAGCCAGGCAGTCGGCTGAGCAAGGCGCAGAACAGACGGCTGACCAGCAGACTGCTGACGTTGCGATCCAATCGATTGAGGACTGGACCCAGTGGCGAGGTAATCTCAGAACCGGTCACCTGATGCGAGAATCTGGATGGCCCGATTCGGTCAGCGATACTGCCCTGGAACAGCTGTGGGCGGTCAAGCTTGGCCCAAGCTACTCGGGGCCAATTGTGGTTGGAGACCGAGTTTTTGCCACCGAGACGCTAGATAAAAAGTATGAGGTGGTAACCGCCTTTGATCGGACTTCGGGCAAGCCACTTTGGAACGCTCGGTGGGAAGGGGCGATGGCAGTTCCTTTTTTTGCTCAAGCCAATGGTAGTTGGATACGCTCGACGCCGACCTATGAAGACGGCAAACTGTATGTGGGCGGTATGAGAGATGTTCTGGTTTGCTTGAATGCTGAGAGTGGTGATGAAATCTGGCGAGTTGACTTTCCCTCGCAATTAAAGTCAGAACTGCCATCTTTTGGCTATGTTTCGTCTCCTTTGATCGACGGTGACTTTCTGTATACTCAAGCCGGTGGAGGTTTTTGCAAAATCAACAAACATGACGGTCAACTCGTTTGGAGGACTTTAGTCGATGGTGGTGGGATGAATGGAAGTGCCTTCGCATCTCCGGTGCTGGCGGATCTTGCAGGAGTTAGCCAACTCCTTGTCCAATCGAGAACTGATTTGTGCGGGATCGACCAAGAAACTGGTGATACGCTATGGAAAGTTGAGATTCCGACTTTTCGGGGTATGAACATTTTAACCCCTACCGTAATCGAAAAAGAGGATTCGGTATTTGTTTCGTCTTATGGAGGAACCACACAACTTATCAAGATTTCGCGGGAAGGCGAAAAATTCACATCCTCCCAGGTCTGGAACAATGGAAGTCAAGCCTACATGAATTCGCCAGTCGTAATCGACAATCATGTCTATATGCACTTGCGAAACCAACGTTTTGCCTGTTACGATTTGACAACAGGAACCGAGACATGGCGGAGCAGACCGATGGGAAAGTACGCCAGCATGATCGCCAACGGTGACAAGATACTGGCACTGGATGAGCGGGGTGAGTTGCTGTTGATTAAAGCTAATCCAGAAAAATTTGAATTGCTGAGCTCCCGGAAGGTTGGCGATGACAGCTGGGCCCATTTGGCGATCCGCGGCAATCAGATCTTCGTGAGGAACTTAGACGAGTTGATTGTTTTTGATTGGAAATCAGAAGACTAAAAGATGGCTGATTTCAAAAGTAAACGGCAACTTCAACGATGGAAAACCAACCGTCCTCCCGCTAGTGTGGGAAAGCTGCGGATTATCGGAGGGAAATTCCGCGGACGACAAATTGGCTATTCCGGCGATCCGATCACGCGACCGATGAAGGATTACACTCGCGAGGCATTGTTCAATTTGGTCGGGGGTTGGATCACTGGTAAGGCGTGTTTCGATTTGTTCGCGGGGACAGGGGCGGTCGGCATCGAGGCCTTGTCGCGGGGTGCCACGCGAGCCATATTTTTAGAACGGCATTTTCCTTCTTGTCGCATCATCGAGCAAAATCTCCACTCGATTGATCCCAGCTTAACGACTCAAGTCGAGGCGGGGGATAGCTTTTTCTGGGTGCGGCGATTTCTAAACGAAACCGACCGCTGGCCAACCGAACCTTGGGTTGTGTTTATCTGC
>JBGTHU010000342.1:0-4305 GCA_041745975.1 Mariniblastus sp. | reverse complement strand
CGTCGCCTACTTGATGCCGTACATGGAACAAGAAAAAATTGAAGCCGGACTGGAGTCCCAAGCATTTCGTGGCACGGTCTTGATGGCGACCGTCAAAGGGGATGTTCACGATATTGGCAAAAATATCGTCGGTGTAGTTTTAGGTTGTAACAATTACGAAGTGATCGACTTGGGAGTAATGGTCCCCTGTGAAAAAATCTTGGCGGCCGCGGTGCAACACAATGTCGACATGATTGGCCTCTCCGGCTTAATCACGCCCAGTCTCGACGAAATGGTGCACGTTGCCAAAGAGATGCAACGATTGGAAATGGATATACCATTGCTGATCGGCGGTGCCACGACCAGCGATAAACATACGGCGGTGAAAATTGCCCCTCATTATCATCATCCAGTCGTCCATGTGCTGGACGCCTCCCGCAGTGTCGGTGTGGTCGATCGGTTGGTCAACCCCGAACTGAAACCGCAGTTTAGTGAAGCCAACAAGGCACTGCAACAGAAATTAGTCGACAGTTATCAAGAACGCGAAATTACGCTGGTGCCGTATCAAAAAGCGTTTGAAGATCGCTTCCCCACTGATTGGGAAAAAATCGAAATCGCCACACCGGAATTCGACGGCATTCACTTGGTTAGCTCGCCCGGAGAATTGGCACCGAATATGGAAGGTACCGATGGGCAGCCAACAGAAAGTATCACACTGGAAACATTGGCTGAATACATCGATTGGTCACCGTTTTTCGCCTCTTGGGAATTGCATGGCAAATACCCGAAAATTCTCACCGATAAAGTGGTCGGGGTCGAAGCAACCAAGTTGTTCGACGACGCGCGACGGATGCTCGATACGATCATTCGCGATCAATTGTTGGTCGCCAAAGGAATCTATGGATTCTGGCCTGCCAACAGTATCGGTGACACGATCGTTGTTTACGGTGACCGGAACCGTCAAACCGAATTGACTCGTTTCGAATGCTTGCGACAACAATGGCAGCGTAAAGGGATTCCTCATTTCCGCTCGCTGGCCGATTACATCGCTCCGCTGGAAAGTGGGCGAATCGATTTCCTGGGTGGCTTTGCCGTCACTACCGGTCATGGCTGTGATGAGTTGGCTCAGTCATATCGAGATAAACTGGACGATTACAATGCGATCATGGTGTCGGCATTGGCCGATCGGTTGGCCGAAGCTTTCGCCGAATATTTGCATCGACAAGCCCGCATCGCATGGGGCTATGGCCGCGATGAAAAATTAGATTGCGATCAATTGATTAAAGAAGAATATCGGGGCATTCGACCGGCAGCAGGATACCCCGCCTGTCCCGATCACACCGAAAAAGAAACGTTATGGAAATTAATGGATGTCGAGGCGAGAACGGGGATAAAATTAACCGAGTCGTTTGCCATGTGGCCCGGTGCCTCGGTCAGCGGGCTGTACTTCAGCCATCCCCATTCTCGTTACTTCACCGTCCACAAGGTCACCAAAGACCAAGTCGTCCATTACGCCAAACGGAAACAAATGACGATTACCGAAATCGAACGCTGGCTGGCGCCCGTGTTAGGATATTGACCCGAACATTAGGTAACAATTTGGCTTTCAGCACCCGTGTATAAAACAGTGAACGAATAAATAAAATTTAGGATTGCCCTTGATCTGTCAAAAGGATTGAAAACATGAACACTTCCCCAAACAACGACTTGAACCAAGCCGATCATTCTCGCAATTTGGCTGAGACTTCCCCCGACATAAATCACCAACGGTCGGGTGTTTTATTCAAAGGAACGGTCGGATTATTGACGCTGCTCCTGCTGGCCACCGGTTTTATTTATTGGAGAAACGCGAATCGATCCGAGGCCGAGGAATCGGCATCACCGATTGTCGCGGCTGTTACGGATCGAGACCCGGGAGAAGATGAAATGGATTTAGGTTCGGATGCCATTGGAGATAGCGATCGTGGATTCACCGCAGGAATCAACCAGGCATCAATCGATGCGGCCGAACATCCTCTTCATCCGCTGATCGAACTGGCCGATCGAGCCATCAAAAATATTGACCAAAACCATTTTGATTATACGGCCACATTGACCAATCAAGTGCGGGTCAACGGGAAATTACGACCGGTCAATAAATTATTCATTAAAATTCGGCATGCCCGAAAAAATGATGATGGTGATCAAATTCCGTTCAGCGTGTACACCAAATTTCTGGAACCGGCCGCCAATGCCGGTCGCGAAGTGATCTGGGTGGATGGTTGGAATGAGGGAAACTTGGTAGTTCATCTGACGGGCTGGCAAAACTTGATGAGGATCTATTTGGATCCCACTGGCACAATGGCCATGGATGGAAATCTCTACCCAATCAGCATGATTGGGATGCGGAATCTACTGAAACAATTTCGAGAAATCGGTACCCAAGACAGTGAACACGACGGGTGCCAAGTCAAAATCGAACGAGGATTGAAGCTGCACGATCGATTGGTCACCAAGATCGAATCGATCCATCCTCATCAGGAAAGTCATTTCGAATATCATATTGCCCGAATTTTCATCGACGAAGAATGGGGGCTTCCCGTCGGCTATGAAGGGTACCTGTGGCCTGAAAAAGAGGGTGGGGAACCTGTGTTACTGGAACGGTATTTCTATACTGATGTTCAACTCAACGTCGGTCTGCAGGATCTCGATTTTGATCCAGCCAATCCAGAATACAATTTCCCGTCACGTTAGCAATGGTCTCTACTTCGATTTTATTTCGACCGTTCCCAGCCAGTTTTCGGGAGGCTCGCTTAAAGGGTGTTGGCGGATAAATTCTTCCAAAAATTTGCGACCGTTGTCGGACTCCGATATCAATTTCAGGCTTTTCAGACATTGATTCCAATAGCCTGAGCGAAACTCTTGCAGGGCTGCATGAAAAATCGGTAGTTCGCGTTCTAATTCCGCATTGGGATCGGTCATGATTTGGAAGATTTCAAACACCGAGTTCATCCCATAAGGACGAAAGTATCCCAGGTTGCGGTAGAGACAATCGTTCTGGGGCAAGCGGCCAAACTGGACTCCGGTTGCCCCGACGACTTCCTCGATCGTTTTCCGATCCGTCAGAATTGCGGAGTTGAAAATCCGATTCAGCCCCTCGAGTCGAGCGGCAAGGTTTACCACGGGGCCAAAGGCGGTGACTTTGACCTGGTCGCGCGAACCAATTTTGCCGGCGACGGCCACCCCGGAAGCGATACCAATGGCCACCTTAAATCCTGTTCCTTTGGTACCGTCAAGGTTTTCATCATTATCTAATTGGTGAAAACCCGCATCAATCGCTATCGCCGCATTAATGGCGCGCGTAGCGCGATCGGTCTGAGGCAGGGGCCACCCCCAAAACCCCATGGCCGCATCTCCATGAAAATCACCAATCACACCTCCCTGATTTAAAATTTCACCAGTCATGATATCCAGTGAACTACTGACTCGTTGCAGTAATTGAAACAATTCGTCTCCCAACGATTCGGATTGCCGCGAAAAGCCCCGCAAGTCACAAAACATCACTGAAACTGTACTCTTTTGCGGGATCAGCACTTCGTCCGGGTCTCTGCCTCGCAAAACCTCCAACACGATCGGCGAAAAGAAACTCCGCAAACTGGCTTGACGTCGCTCTAACTGCTTGACTTGAAATAAATTCGAGATCAGAGTGGCAATCAATTGAGTGAACTTGACGTCTCCCTCTGATTGAGAATCGACTTGTTTTTGGAAGGACGGGATAGAGACACGTCGTCGCCCCGTCACGTAAATCCCCCAGCCTTTCGTGGCCGCTCCCACCACGGGTGTTACAAAAGCCCAATCATTTCGTAAATCGTAGGTGTATTGATCTGCATCGGAACTCTCGGTTTGCCATTGATGCAAAACGGTCTGTTGCAATTCAAGTGCCTGTTGAATCAGTTTTTTACTTGGATGAAAATCACCCGTTTGATTCGCTCGATGATCCCACATCACGATGTCCACATTTCGCTCCTGATCGATTTCCAGCTCACTCTCAGATCGTTCTTGCAATTTTACAAAGGCAACGGTCATCGATAACGGAATTCCGTCAAGCAAGATCTGAGCCAATCGATTCAACAATTCCTCTTCGTCACCCGCACTGGCGATCAAATCAGGCAAACGATTCAAGACTTCAATTCTTTTTTCGGCGTCATGAAACGGTAATTGTTTTAAGAATTCAGCCGTAAAGGTTCGCTGCTGAATCGGATTGGGTACTTCCGATGTCGCCAGTGCCGAATCGACACTCAAAGTAAACGTGGTCGATCCGACGACAAAATGCTCGCCCGGTTGCAA
>JBGTHU010000341.1:0-2389 GCA_041745975.1 Mariniblastus sp. | reverse complement strand
CAGGATGGCAAACGGGATAAATCTCCAGCCGGCTTGAATCTCAGTCTTCGCCGAAAAGCAAGTAAAATACAGCCCCGCTGCGATGGCAAACGTACCCGTCGCCTGAATCGCGATTTGCCAATTCCGCTCGGGAACCGTTGCAAAAAAAAGATAGACTATTAACGTGGCAATCAGAGCCAAAGCAACCGAAAACCAATTGACCCGGCCGCCAGCAACCACTTCACTGGAGTTAAACAGATTGTTCAACACGTTGGTTCGTCCTCCAGCGGTTTGCCAATTGTAAAAACGGCTCTTGAGTCTGATCGTCGAGATTGACAACGATCAAATCATTTAAGTTGGATTCGTTTAATGGATCACCGTCAACCGTCACCAAAATTGGGGAAACCTCGGAACCACTCACTGACGAAGTCGCCAGTCGCTGAAATCCCGTTGCGTTGGTCACCACATAGGTCGCATAATTTTCGGAGCATCGTAAGTCAAATCCCTGAACCAAGTGTTGCGGTTCTTGAAAACGGGTCTCATCCAAAATTGCCAATTCATCCATCCAAGCATGCAAGCCCGACTTCGAGGCTCCCACGATTTTGCTGAGACTGGCATAACCGGCAACCAATTCAAATTGATGGCCATGAAAAAACGCAATCAGGCTGGCATGAATTCGAATCTGCCAATCGACGATCTGACGGCGGCGAGTGGGATTTGCATGGGGTGTTAAATCGATCAGCACTTGCACCCGGGGGCGGGAACAGGATTGCCGCTCGATGACGATCAAGTCCTCTTCGGTGCGAGCGGTTTGAGCCCAGTTAACCATTCGCAATGATTCACCGGGTTGCCACAGCCGAGAACCCAACATGTCTCCTTGGTCACCTGCTTTGTCCCGCATCGTGCCCAGAGGCGCCAATCCAGATGAAGGAAAAATGGGCAGCCCGCTCAAGCGACCCGTCTGTGGCCAAATCGTCAATTGATTCTCAACGGCAATATCCTTCTTGGCCGTCCAGATCCCGAAAGGAAATGCAGTAGAGATCTTTGGTGTCTGCAATGGGTAGACCCCTCGCCGCTGAGGGACGAAATCCCAGTGATAAACATTCTTGGAAAAAGGAGGGACGCGGGATAAGGTCACCGAGATCTGCTGGTCTTGATGGTTGGCCGAATCCGGAACGAAAAATCCCTGCTCGATCGCCAAGCCCCAAAGAGGAAAAAAACTGCGATTGGTGACCGTTAGGCAAACCGTATTCTGACTCCATTCGGTCGCTCGATTTCGACTGAAACTGACACTGCATGAACAAACCTGGATTTGTACCCAGGGCCAAGCCAACTGGATCGCGATCACTGCCAGGCAACAGGCCAGCATAATCCAACCCTGGGGTGACACGAATAACCCGATCAACAGCGCCGCACAGGCCGCAATGGCGAACCAACCCAACGGCTGTTTCATCCAATATACGTAACGATTGGCCCAGGGGCAAAAATCGGTCGTTAATATCGTTTTGATTAATTTCATGCGAATCTGCCGAATTTAGGCAATTTTTCCAATCGAATCATTCCATCAAAGGCGAATTGTAATGATATCTGACAGATTAATTCCCCAATAATCCTTGAAATCCCCTTAAATACTTTAATTTGGCACATCAACTTGTTTTTGCTATACTTATACGTAAGTATCAGCTAAATAGTGCGAATGTCAAGCAATTCAATTGCAAGTGGCCAGATTAAAACAAAGTGTAGGCTAAGCTATTGTCTGGAAAAGGAGCTGTCCCCTTTTTCAGAAAATCAGAGATTTGTGAAGAATCGAGTTGCCCTGCAACCAGGGAACTCATTTGTTGAAACGAACAATTTATAACCATCCCTAGGATCATTCTCATGAAACGATCAAAATTATCAGGCCATACCGGATTTACCTTGGTTGAGTTATTGGTGGTTATCGCCATTATCGGAATCTTGGTCGCGATGTTGATTCCTGCGGTGCAGCAGGTTCGCGAAGCGGCCCGGCGAGCGGATTGTTTGAATCGAATGCGTCAGATCGGATTGGCCACCATGAATTTTCACGATTCGAACCTGGCGTTTCCTCCGGCACGACTGTTTCCCCAGTATGACAGCGTCCCACCCCTGCATCGCGGTTGGGACGAACCCACTTGGCTGGTGAGGATCTTACCCTATTTGGAGCATCAAAATTTTTACGAGTTGTGGGACCTTTCCGTTTCTTACAAAGATCATCCTAACGAAGTTGTCTCGCAAGTGATCTCAACATATATCTGTCCCACACGAAGATCCCCCGAAGATGCCAATGCACCCAACCAATCGTCGGAAGAAGTTGTAGTGGCACCGTGTGGCTGTGGTGGCTGGTTCTCTGTCGACGTCGTCGGTGGTGCGACGGGCGATTACGCAGGGAACC
>JBGTHU010000340.1:0-3410 GCA_041745975.1 Mariniblastus sp. | reverse complement strand
TCCGGTCCCAGTGGACTTGTGCAGTGGGCTGAAAGTGATAACTGGCTCGAACGTGGCTTTCTGGTGCTTTGGATTTCTCGAATCACGGCGGTCGTTTCGCTGGCCGTGATCGTGGGGGGACTGGTTGGCATCATCCCCGGGCTCTCGGTGCTGTTGGTGCTGGCGGTTAGCTGTGGATTGAATTTTTTGTTGTCGGTTTGGTTTGCCGGTCGGTTGCATGACATCTTCAATCAGATTTCGTCACGATCCGATGAGGCACTTCATTTTGCCAAATTGCTGCAGATGATGGTCAGTTATCGGGCTGAATCAGAAAAACTGACTCAGCTCCAGCAACGTTTGAGAGATCCCAACAAGAATGCGTTGACTGCGATGCGGAAACTGGGAACCTTGACCGGGTTGGCCAATATCCGTCGCAGCGGGTTGTTGTTTATCCCCTACATTTTGTTGGAGTTGCTGACTTTTTGGGATGTGCACTGCTTGGACCTGCTGGAAAAATGGAAGCGAAAACATGGCCCCCACGTGCGAGGCTGGTTTGAGGACCTGGGACAATGGGAAGCCTTGACGGCGCTTGCGAAACTGGCCGCTGATCAACCTGACTGGGCTTTTCCTGAAGTGGTCCAACCCGACTCGGCCCATGAAGTGAGGTTGCAGGCAACTCAGCTAGGCCATCCCCTGTTGCCCGATCACAGGGTCTGCAACGATGTCACCGTGGGCCCACCGGGGACGGTGTTGTTGGTCACCGGTTCCAATATGTCCGGAAAAAGTACGTTGCTGCGAAGCATCGGAGCCAATGTGGTTTTGGCCCAGATGGGAAGTGTTGTCTGTGCGGATTCGATGCGGATGCCGCCACTTCAAATTGAGACCAGTATGAGGATCGCCGATTCACTGGCCGATGGCGTTTCGTTCTTTATGGCCGAACTGAAGCGCTTAAAAGAAGTGGTCGACACCGCGGGTCGACTGCGGCAAAATGGTCATCGAAAAACAATGCTGTTTTTGCTGGATGAAATCCTGCAGGGAACGAACTCTCGAGAGCGACAGATTGCGGTCAGTCGAGTGGTACGGAAATTGATTGACCAGCAAGCGATCGGGTGCATTTCCACTCACGATTTGGATCTGGCAACGACTGCTGCGCTAAAAAACGCCTGTGATCCTGTATACTTTTGTGAACAGTTCGTTAAGGAGAATGGGAGGCAGCAAATGACGTTCGACTACCAAATGCGACAAGGGGTTGCTGCGACGACAAACGCCTTAAAATTGCTGGATATAGTGGGGTTGGGAGTTGATGAAGCGGATGATCCGGATGGCGATCAAAAGTAAACCGTTGCGGTGAAAAAAAACGTCCAATCGAATGTCTCCTGGTACTCGGTTTTCGTAAGCAAATTTGGTATAATGCGGGAAGATTTCGGGGATTCAATGTCAACCGAAATAAGCCTGTAACAAATTAAATGGGAACATAAACATGAAAAATCAGTTCGTGGTTGGGCATTCGGCGGTGGCACAGTGGGTGGTTGTTGTCTCGGCATTTTCGGTTGCTCTGTTGGCAGCATTGGGGATTCCTGCTAATCAACCACCCGCCTCCCAAGATCCGGTTCAAACACAAGTTCAGGACACCGATGCCAAGGGCGCGATCAATACCAATACGTTTATGGAGCGAAAGCTCAACAGTGCTCGCGATATTGTATCCGGTTTGGCGTCGGAAAATTACGAATTGATTGCTAAAAGTGGTCAAGATCTCAAATTGCTTTCGCAAGAATCTCAGTGGGAAGTCTTTCAGACTCCTGAATATTTGGCGATGAGCAATGATTTTCGCGAAAGTAGTGGACGACTGCGCGACGTGGCCAATGAAAAAAATTTAGATGGGGCTACTTTGGCTTATTTTGAAGTGATGTTAAGTTGCGTTCGCTGCCACAAATACATTCGCCGAAATCCACTGGGTGACGAAAAGTGACCATTTTGATTTGGCATGTGTAATCAAGAATTTAATTTACCGCGATTATGAAATGAAAAAGAAAAGGAAATTTTTAAGATGACTCTGTTGACTAAAAAATCGATTGTTGTTCCCTGGGATTATTCTGAGATGTCTAAAAATGCATTGGAGACCTCGATCGAATTGGCCGCGTCCAATTCGCAAATTAAGGTTGTGCATGTGATCCCCTATCCGCCCTCGATGGAACCGGGTGTGGTTTGGGGGAGTGTCGACGAAATGGGACTTTCTGAAAATGCGACCAAGAGTTTCCGTCGGGAGTTCCCTGAAGACAAATACGAGGATATTGAATTCAAGGTCATGTTTGGTGACCCGGGCAGTCAGATTTCCACATTTGCCAAAGAACTCGATGCAGGTTTGGTTGTGATTTCGTCGCACGGGCGAACCGGTTTGGCGCACTTCTTTTTGGGTTCCGTGGCCGAAAAAGTCACCCGCTTGGCTCCCTGTCCGGTGCTGGTACTACGCAAGCCAAAATCATAACGGATCACGAGTAACTGTCGCTTTGCCAAATCAACGTGTCGCTTCAACAAACTTGGTCCGAACGTGACCTGAAATGCCTGTGGCACCCTTGCACACAAATGAAGGATCATGAGGTCTTCCCTCTGATTCCGATCGATCGTGGGCGAGGGGTCTATTTGTACGATTTCGATGGTAACGCCTACATCGATGCGATCAGTTCATGGTGGGTGAATATTTTTGGGCATTCTCACCCTCGGCTAAATCAAGCCTTATCGCAACAAGCGGAATCGTTGGAGCACGTGATCTTTGCCGGGTTTAGCCATCGACCGGCGATCGAGTTGGCCGAGCGATTAGTCGCGATTACACCAACCGGTTTAGACCGCGTTTTTTTGACTGACAATGGGTCATCGGCCGTCGAGATCGCGCTCAAGATGAGTTTTCATTATTGGCAAAACTGTGGTCGAGCCAACAAAAGAGACTTCGTCAGCCTGTCCAACAGTTACCATGGTGAAACATTGGGGGCGTTGGCCGTGGGTGACGTCGCACTGTATAAGCAAACCTATCAGCCGCTGCTGATGCAATGCCGAACTGTTCCCTCACCCGATTGTTTTCCAAGAGAAACCGGTGAAAGCTGGGAAGAGTTCTCGCTGAAACAATTTCAGTTCATGCGGGCCGAACTGGAGCAATATCACGAGAGCTTGGCAGCGGTATTGGTTGAACCGTTGATCCAGTGCGCTGGGAATATGAGAATGTATCATCCCGTCTACCTCCGACAATTGGCAGCTTTATGCCAAGAATTGGATGTGCATTTAATCGTTGATGAAATCGCGGTCGGATGCGGACGGACGGGCACCATGTGGGCCTGTCAGCAAGCGGAAATTGGGCCCGATTTTTTATGTGTCGGAAAGGGATTGACCGGCGGCTATTTGCCATTGTCCGCTGTGCTGACGTCCGATTCGGTTTACCA
>JBGTHU010000339.1:0-7408 GCA_041745975.1 Mariniblastus sp. | reverse complement strand
CTGTTCAACTGGTATAATCGTCTTTGGTTGAGAATCCGTACTCGACATGCAATTTAAGTACCAAATTTCAGCGATTTACACCAGGCTAACTTCACTCGGCTGAAGTGTTACGTTGTTTGAAAACAAGGGCAACGAATTTGTTTGCCAAGGCGCTTTGTCAATGATAGAGTCGCCAACAGGAAAAGCACCCAACATTTACGCTCACCCGGCACTGGTAGGCGATCACTTGTTTTGTCTGATCGGTACCAAGTTAGTTTGTTTGGATGTAACCGTGGACGGGCCGGATACTGACAATTAAATCAATCCATCCCAACACGTCAGGCCAATCGGTTCGCGAGAGGTAAACGGTTCGCCATATTGCACTCCGATCGACTTACCCCAGTAGGCGGCTTCGGTCGTCAATTGGTCTAAAAACGAAGGGGTCAGGTGTTGCCGTCCCTCAATGAACTGGCTGGCGAAACAGCGAATTGCTTGCAGTTTTTGTTCCCAAAATGGACTAATGTCCAGCACAAATGCGGGTTGAGCATGCATTTTCAGATGCACGCAGTAATAGTTGTAGATTCTGGCTGGGTGAAAGGGATCGCCCGGCATATTGGTTTTGGTCAGCTTGGCCCAAAACCGGGCGGCTTCTACCAATTCCGTAGCGGCCACATGGTCGGGGTGGGCATCGATCCAGTAGGGAGCGAACAACCATCGCGGGCGTAGCATCCGAATCACCCCTGCCAGTTTCTCGCGCGCTTCCAAGGTCGCTTGCAACGATCGATTGGGTAAATTTAAATTACCGCGCCACGTTAACCCCAACACGTTGGTGGCGGCCGCCGTCTCAGCCGCTCGAATTTCCAAACTGCCATGCGGAGTCGGTTCGCCATTGGTCAAATCCAACACGCCTACCCGTTTACCCTGCTTCAGCATCATCAGTATGGCACCTCCCATTCCCAACTCCGCATCGTCCGGATGAGGAGCAATGACCAATGTATCTAAATCGTCGACCTGGGATACCCGGGATGCCTGGTATAGGGACTCGGGCGAAGTCGCATTGGCTTGGTTCTCGATCATGATTTAGAGTTTGAGGGAATTATCGGACAATGCATCAGCGTGCCTTGATCGGTTAAATTAAATGAATGGTTGTTTATTTTGGGGGTTGGGAGCTTGGTTAGATGATCAAGTAATCACTCAAACCTTTGGGCTGCTTTCCTGGCAACGGTTTGAGCGATGGTCAGGCCAATATTCAACGATGCGGTGGCTGCCGGGGAGGGAGCGTTGTTGACATGCACCATCCGTTCTTTTTCAACAATTAAGAAATCATCGACCAACCCACCATTGGGCAATACCGCTTGAGCTCGCACGCCGGCCTCGGCGGGTTGCAAGTCAGCCGCCGTGATCTCAGGCATCAAACGTTGCAGGGCTTTAACGAAAGCTTGTTTAGAAAACGAGCGATACATTTCACCGGTTCCCATTTTCCAGTGTTTAATTGCCAACTTGAGAAATCCAGGATAGGTCATGGTCTCACACAGATCCCCTAAATTCAGCTTGGTTTTGGTATAGCCTTCGCGAGCGAAGGCCAACACCGCATTCGGGCCGCATTCGACTCCACCACCAATCATGCGAGTAAAATGCACGCCCAAAAAGGGAAAATTGGGGTCAGGTACAGGGTAGATCAAATTGCGGCAGAGGTGTTGTTTTTCCGGATTAAGATAGTAGTATTCTCCCCGAAAGGGAACGATTTTGGCTTCCGGTCGACTTCCTCCCAATTTCATCAGCCGATCGGCATGGAGTCCACCGCAATTGACGATCAATTTGGTGGCGATCGATTGATGGTGACTGGAAACCCAAGAGTCGGTAGCGCGGTGCTCAATTTTAGTCACTCGCCAATTCGTGAACACTTGATGCCCTTGCTGCTGGATGAGTTCGACCAGTTTTTGACAGACCTGGCGATAGTCGACGATGCCGGCCTCGGGGACATGAATCGCTTTGATACCCGCCGCGTGGGGTTCCAATTCCAGCAATTCACTCCGCTCGATCACGCGGCAAGTGACCCCATTGGCTTGCCCGCGCTGATAAATTCGCTCCAGTGCGGGAAGTTCGTTTTCTGATGTCGCCACGATCACTTTACCGCAGAGCTCGAAACGGATGTCATGTTGTTGACAAAACGCTTGCATCGCCAACTTGCCAGATCGGCAATTAATGGCTTTCAGGGAGCCCGGTTGATAGTAGATGCCGGAGTGCAAGACCCCCGAATTGTGCCCCGTTTGGTGGCTGGCAATTTCAGGTTCTTTCTCCACAACGCAAATGCTGCGACCGGGGAGGAGTTGACTGATTTGATAGGCGGTCGAAAGGCCTACGATCCCTCCGCCGATGAGTAAAATGTCAGACTGAATTTGATCCATAAATTTAGTTTGGCTGTGCTCCTGAATGGACCAACCCCTTTGGGAAGCTGTCCCTCTTCTTGGGTGTACGCCATGCCCAGAAAGAGTCGCGCCCCTTTTGGTTCAAAAGCTTAGTATAATTGAAAATTGATTGTGGCAGGAAATGCCGCTTGATAATGTTGGATCAAAGGTTCGCTTGAAACGTCTGGCTGTGAAGATTCCCATTGAACCGCGATCACATCAAACCGAATGGATTGTTCGGTCAATTGATGCCGTTTGGTGTATCTTTTGGCTGTTTCGGTTACGCGTTTCTGTTTCTGCAAATCAACCGCTTCAGCTGGATTTTCATCGGAACCGAGTCGAGTCTTTACTTCGATAAAAACCAGCGTCTTTTCATCGACGGCAATCAAGTCAATTTCGCCCATTTTATCTTGATAGCCTGATTCGATAATAACATATCCTTTTTTTAACAGATAGCGGCAGGCCAACAATTCTCCTCGTTGTCCTGTTTGCTTGGTGGGAAACCAGCGATCATAGAACCACACAATCCTTGGATTAAACAAGCCCCGAAAGAACCAACGACGGATGGCTTTCGTTGACATACGAAAAAATTGCTGAATGGATAGATTGATTGCCATTTAAGTTGCCATTAATTAACAATCGAAGAATTCGTTCGCGCTCCAATTAGCCTTGAGAGGTTAGGCTGTGGTATTCAAACAGGGGTATTCAGGAACGAGTTGGGAGTTACATTTTGAGGCAGTCGGCATTGCCAGTTAACGTGAATTTTCAAAAGCAATATTCAAAAGAATATACAAAAGCAGGGAAACAACGGATCGTCGTTTCCCTGCTCAAAGGCTACTGGCTTACTTCTTCCCGCGATCAACCGCCTGAAAAAGTTGGCAGCAGCAGGAATTACCTTGGATCAATTGCTTTTAGTTTTGTCCACCGATTCGCGAAGACTGGCTTAAACCGGCAGCCGTTTCTGCGTTTGCGGCGTTTTCTGAATAAGCGTCACCGGATTTTTGGCTATTTTGACTTTCGATCTCGATTCGTAGTTTTGCTCGTTCGGTCGCAGCCACTACAATTCGCGGTGCCATTTGAACTTGGGTGGGGTGGAAATACCGTTCGAATGAACCATCCATCGATTCTCGACGATTTTTGACCAGCAACTCGGCCCAAGATTTATTGTCGGTGATGTGCCAAGCCGCCGCCTGAGCTACTGGTTGGGGGACTTCCCCGGTTCCAAGCATACGACAAAGTTCAGCGACTCGGGGGTCTGCGTTGAGCAGTTCCAAAGGGACAATTTTGTATTTCTTTGAAGGGCGAGGATCAGGTTTGCCTTCCTCCAAGCAGACGATGTTCAGATCGAGCTTCCCGGTTTTTCCGACGGGGATATTGAACATACCACCGCCCATACCCATTCCACCCATGCCGCCTCCCATGCCACCCATGCCGCCTCCCATGCCACCCATGCCACCGCCCATGCCACCCATGCCGCCACCAAAACCTTGGCCGCCCATACCCATGCCACCCATACCACCGCCCATGCCACCCATACCACCCATACCGCCGCCCATGCCACCCATACCGCCACCCATGCCGCCCATGCCCATCCCCATTTGCCGCATCGCAGGTACACCCGCGAATGTTTCGGGCATTTGAATTGAAAGAGGCTGCTCAGAATTGTTCACCACAATTAATTTCGTGTGACTAGAATTGCTGGGAACAACGCGGACTTCGATTTGGCCGCTCTCCATCGCAGAGAACATCTCGACTTGTTGGAATCCATCTAATGGTTCCGGCGTTCGACTAACCCGAGTGAGTATCTTTGGCGTTTTAATTTCTTTTACTTCTTGCGCCCAACTCCCGTTGATTACCGCAACGCTGGCCAACATAGGTACGATCATTGACGCCAAAATAGCCAATTTAGGCAAATTACTGTGTGAACTAAAGTGAACGGTCATTCAAAGGATCCTTAATAGGTTAAACCGACGCGTCTTGCCCTCATCGGTTGTATACGTCAGATTAGACAAAAATGTCTTCTTATAGAATACTCAGCAGTGAGGTACAATCCAAGTGTTTTTTTTGTAAAAACAATGATTTTTCAGCGAAAAACAAATCGAAAGTGGTAACGGAATCGTTTTTCTGCAGGGATAAATCAAGCACTCAGAATATTTTATCGGTAGGTTTCGTCGGGCCGGAACATAAACAGCAGATAAAACCGGTTAGCTGAATTGTAAGATCTGGTGGGATCGTGGTCATCGTTAATCAACCATCCTCCAATTTGGTTCAGATTGGAATTGGATCTGCCAGATTCACTCCATAACGGGTTGGCAGAATCCCGTTTTACG
The DNA here is from genome assembly GCA_041745975.1 of Mariniblastus sp. Lineage (GTDB taxonomy): Bacteria > Planctomycetota > Planctomycetia > Pirellulales > Pirellulaceae > Mariniblastus. Next base: position 2,691 of record JBGTHU010000339.1, on the reverse strand, counting down.
ACCACCGCCTGGATTGGAACCCAGGATTCTGTGGCTTCACTGCGCTCCTAGAATGAATCAAGCCAGACTAAACAGCATGCGAACACCAATAAAGTTCCAATGGCGTCTTTGAACAGAAAATCGCTCACAAGGTGAAAAATTGGTAAATCGTACCGGCAAACGTGTTGGATATCTAACATTTTATCACGCAGGAAGTAATTGAGAAATTGCTGTCATTTTTTATTTTTTTGTTGGGCTATTTGAGGGACAGATTTTGGCTGCTTTCTCGGTTGAACACAAAAAACGGTCTTGTTGAAAAGCACATTCACTCTCTATCATCATGGGAATGATCAACGTTTCAATTCATTTCTTGCTTCCAGAATTAAAAAATTATAACAAGCGTAGTTTCCAATGGGGCATTCCCGTTGGCCCCCAGAGAGGCTGCCCCGTTTAGGAACAAGAGCAACGGCTCAATGGATTGAACGGCCCCCTTTTTCAAATAGCCTCTAGCAACCTGAACCCACGTAACCGAAATGCGATTGTTACCTCGATTCAAACGAAAAATAATAAACCATCCCCAACTTCCGATCGATCTGGCAACTCAGTTCCCCGATTTCGATCGGAGGACGATCGAGATCATTCGTAAAGTTCAGCCCTATACGATGACTTCACCGGAACGAATTGGGGCACTTTGCGAATCCGTTCGCTATTTGGTGAATCATGGAATCACGGGAGCCATTGTTGAATGCGGCGTTTGGAAGGGAGGAAGTATGCTGGCGGCGATTGAAGTCTTAAACGAACTTGATGCATCGGATCGGCAACTTTGGTTGTACGATACATTCGATGGGATGACCGAACCGGGAGAAGGAGATATCGATTTTTTGGGCCAAACTGCTCAACAATTATTGGCGAGCCAATCCCGCGATGATACGAGGTCGGTCTGGTGCCGAACCAAGTTGCAAGAAGTTCAGGTATTATTAAAACAGTCGAGATACCCGTTCGAAAAAATGTTCTTTGTTCAAGGACCAGTCGAAAAAACTCTGCCGAACCAATTGCCCTCTCGAATTGCCATGCTGCGTCTGGATACGGATTGGTACGAATCGACCAAGCATGAACTCGTTCATTTGTTTCCACGCTTGGTTCCCGGCGGTGTGTTAATAATTGATGATTACGGTCATTGGGAGGGATGCCGTCGCGCCGTCGACGAGTATTTTCGAGACCATCAAATTCCCATTCTACTACAGCGTATTGATTACACGGGGCGAATCGGAATCAAGCCTGCTCCATTGGAAAACTACGTCGTCGGCTAGACTCACCCGATTCCAGTCGATCGATCCATTTCCCGTTAACCCGGAGAATATTTTTTAGATGTTTGATGTCGGATTTTTAAGAAAACGATGCGCAACTCACAACGGTTTATGAGAAAGCTTCCATGCCTATGAGTTCTCAACTGCACCAATTGGAAATGAAGGTTACCAAGCGATCCGAGCCTGCACCGAGCGATCTTCGGTTTATCAACCAGTCTAAAAATCCAACTTCGCTTATTCCTTTGGCCCGAAATGTTTCGAGTGCCGATTCGGGGGTTGAATCAAACGAAATGCAACAGCTTTTGAATCTTGGATGTGGTCGCCAGTTCCATCAAGCCTGGGTCAATGTGGATCTAAGCCCTTGCGACAAATCAGTTTGCCAGATTGATATCTCACGGGGACTCCCTTTTTCAGATAACCGTTTCGATGCCATTTATCATTCCCACCTATTGGAACATCTCGATTACAGGCAAGGTCAATTACTGATTGGGGAGTGCTACCGGGCGCTCAAACCAGGTGGTATTTTAAGAATCGTTGTTCCTGATTTGGAACAAATCGCCAGGCTGTATTTGGACTTCCATCAGCAAGCGGTCGGCGGTGATGAGGTTGCAGCGGCCAATTACCGGTGGATGAAGTTGGAACTATTTGACCAAATGGTACGTCGGCAATCCGGCGGTGCAATGGGGCCGTACATTGCCGACCCAGTCAGTCCAAATCAGGATTTTGTCAGGCAGCGACTTGGAGATGAGATTCAAAATTGCTTGGTCGATAATGTTTGTGATTTTCAAGTAGTGTCTCCGAACGCAAACCGGCTTAGCCATAGGTCTTCAGCCTCTAAAACCCATTTATCGGAAGGCTCTTTTTGGTATCGGTGTCGTTTGCGGCTGACGATGTGGCTGGTACGCCGACTCCTCGGCCGTTCGGCTCGACAAGCTCTTCAAGAAGGCCTCTTTCGTGCTAAAGGTGAAGTCCATCGGTGGATGTATGATCATTTTTCCTTGATTGAATTGTGCCAGCAATTCGGGTTTGAAGATCTGCGAGTATGTTCTGCGTGGGAGAGCCAAATCGATCATTTTTTGGAATACCAACTTGATACTGAAAGAGACCGTGTGCGGAAACCCGACTCAATTTTCTTCGAGTGTCGCAAGCCCTTATCTGGTAGTCGATTCCTTTCATGAGCCTCGCTACCCCGATCTTGTTTTGTGTATTTAACCGTCCGGAAGTCACTCGCCGAGTCTTCCGCATGATCGCTCGACAACGCCCACAAACTTTGCTGATTGCAGGTGATGGGCCGCGGCCAGGCAACCAGCAGGATGAGATCAACGTCCCTCTTGTCAGACAGATCTGCCAGCAAATTGATTGGCCCTGTGAGGTCGAAACGCGATTCCCAAATCAAAATCAAGGG
>JBGTHU010000338.1:0-2682 GCA_041745975.1 Mariniblastus sp. | reverse complement strand
GGAGCATTAGGAATGTTGCGGGAAAATGGCTCGATACGGGCCGACGAACGTGTGGTCATTTTCAATACGGCATCCGCTCAAAAATATTTCAACCAGCCGCCTGATGTTCCCATGCTCGACCTGTTTGAACCGACCGATTGGAACCAGTTCGCTGAGCATTACCTCAATGGATGAGGTGCTCAATGGATGATCTGTTTACGGAAAGAAAATTTTTCTTGTTGGATGCAATGGCTCTGATCTATCGGGCTCATTTCGCCTTGATCCGCAGCCCCCGATATACCTCCCAAGGGAAATGCACCTCTGCTGTTTTTGGTGTGGCCAATACGCTGCTGGATATCATCAAGAACCAACAACCGACCCATATGATGGTCGCTTGGGATACTCAGGAACCGACCTTCCGTCACGAAGAATTCCCCGACTATAAAGCGCAACGGGACGAATTGCCGGAAGATATCGCGGCCCAATTCCCGTTGGTCGATCGTTTGTTCGAAGCCTTCAACATCAAATCGATCCGCCAGCCCGGTTTCGAAGCGGACGATATCATCGGTACCATCGCCAGCCAAATCGCGGATCAAGGATTGCAAATCCTGATGGTCACGCCGGATAAGGATTACGCTCAACTCGTGTCCGACCAAGTCTTGATTTTCAAACCGGGACGCCAAGGGGCCGAGCATGAAATCCTGGGTGTGCCGGAGATTTTGGCTAAGTGGAACATCGGAAATGTCGATCAAGTGATCGATATTTTGGGGTTGATGGGAGACGCCAGCGACAACATCCCCGGCGTTCCCGGCTTCGGCGAAAAGACGGCCCAAAAACTGATTGCTCAATTTGGTTCAATCGAAGAATTGATCCGTCAATCAGACCAACTGAAGGGGAAACAACGGGAACGAATCGAGACTCATGCCGATCAAGCGCTATTATCCAAACGGCTGGTGACGATCAATCGAGATGTTCCACTTCATTTTCAACTCAGTGATTTTCAATGGGATGGATATGACGACCAAAAACTTCAAGAACTTTTCGCTCAGATCGAATTCGATTCGCTGGGAAAACGGCTGTTCGGCAACTCGTTTTCAGCCGCCCCCAAGCGTCAGGCGTTGGTCCGTGAAGCCCGCGAAAAAGAAGTGCAGCGAGGACTGTTTGATGACCAAGCAGACGACGTTGACGCTGGAACCCAAGAACGTCAGATCGATCATGTCGAACACGAATACCAGGCGATAACTACCAAACAACAACGCCAACAACTGCTAAAGAAACTGTTGGAACAAAAGTCCGTTTGCTTTGATACGGAAACCACCGGTCTCGATCCTCGCACTGCGGAACCGTTGGGGATCTCGTTTTGCTTCCAACCCCACCAAGCTTGGTACGTGGTGCTGCCCGATGACTTAACGGAAGCCCGTCAAGTCCTACAACAATTTCAGCCTTTCTTTGTTCATCCCGAAATTGAAAAGATCGGTCACAACCTCAAGTATGACCTGGAGCTACTGCGGTGGAACGGTATCCGAGTTGACGGGCCTCTGTTCGATTCCATGCTGGCCCACTCATTGATCGAACCAGAGATGCAACACGGGATGGACTATTTGGCTCGCGTTTATCTGGGTTACTCGCCGATTCCGATCACGGATCTGATTGGCCCCAAGGGAACCGCTCAACGGAGCATGCGTGATGTTCCCTTGCCGGTGTTGGTGGAATACGCTTGTGAGGATGCCGATATCACATGGCAATTGGCAGCCATCATGCGCCAGCAAATCGAGAAACATCAAGCGACTAAGGTCTGTTTTGAGGTCGAGTTTCCTTTAATTCCGGTGCTGGTCGAAATGGAGTTCGAGGGGATCAGCCTCAATGTCGAATCGTTGCAGGCATATTCACAGGAGTTATCCCAAGAGATTGAGAAATTGGAGCGGATGATATTTCAAGCCGCAGGTCGGCGTTTCAATATTTCGTCTCCCAAGCAGTTGGGCGAAGTCTTGTACAATGAATTGAACTTGGTCAGCAATCCCAAGAAAACTGCAACCGGGCAGTATTCGACTCGCGAAGAAGAGCTACTGCGGCTGGCGGGCAGGCACCCAATCGTGGCGGATGTGCTGGATTTTCGCAATGCCTCCAAATTGAAGTCGACCTACGTCGATTCCCTGCCCGATGCCATCGATCCTCGCACCGGAAGGTTGCACACCCACTACAGTCAAGCCTGGACGACGACCGGGCGAATGCAATCGAACGATCCGAATCTGCAAACCATCCCGGTGCGTAAAGAGCGAGGTCGTGAGATTCGTGCTGCCTTTGTCTCTCGTGGAGATGAGTACGCGATTTTAGCCGCCGATTATTCTCAAATCGAGCTCCGTATCATGGCCGCACTCAGTCAAGACGCTGGGATGCTCGAAGCGTTCCATGAGAATTTGGATATCCACGCGGCCACCGCAGCCAAAGTCTATCATGTTTCGCTGGACGAAGTCACTCGCGAACAACGTTCCAAAGCCAAAATGGTGAACTTTGGAATCTTGTACGGCATTTCTTCTTATGGGCTGCAGCAACGCTTAGATGTCCCTCGGCAAGAGGCGAATGACTTAATCAAAAATTACTTCGCAAAATATCCGGGTGTCGAGGCTTTCATTCAACGCACCATCGAGTTCGCTCGACAGCATCAATACGTGGAAACCGTCACCGGACGACGTCGCTATTTGC
>JBGTHU010000337.1:0-2887 GCA_041745975.1 Mariniblastus sp. | reverse complement strand
TGGCAGTATGATTAAGCAAACCACCAAAATAATCCCTTGCAGACCCAATCCGACGCGCACATAATCTCCAAAGCGATAGCCGCCAGGCCCGTAAACCAAAGTGTTGGAAGGTGAAGCCACCGGCGTGGCAAAGGAGGTCGAAGCCGCCACTGCGACCAACATCATGAACGGTTCTGGGGCCACTTCAAGTCCAATCGCCGCTTGAAAGGCAATCGGAGCGACCAAGACCGCCGTGGCCGTGTTGGAAACAAAATGGCTAAAAAAAGAAGTTAGCAAAAAAACGCCAACCATCAGTGCGTAGGGCCCGAACTGACCAAATAGCTGAATCATCGACTCGGCCACCAAGCTCATGCCACCGGTCTTTTCCAACGCCGTTGCCATCGGCAGCATCCCAGCGATTAACACCACACTCTCCCAATTCATGCGTCGGTAAGCTTCCTCCGCAGTCACGCAACCCAAAACAATCATACTTAAAGCCGCCAGCAAAACCGCAGCGACAATGGGGACCAATTCCAGTGTCAACATCAAAATCATTAACACTAAAACACCAATGCTCAAGCCCGCTTTATCCAGCGGTCGCTGGGACGCTTCCATCTCCAACGGTAACCCCACCACGATAAAGTTCTGAGTCTCACCCCGCATTAGATTGATTCGTTCCCATCGCCCCTCTACCAACAAGGCGTCGCTGAATTGCAGTTTGATGTCACGCAAGTCCTGGGTGATGGGTTCCCCCAGTCGCTTGATTCCCGTGACCGTGACCCCATAGCGATCACGAAAACTTAGTTCACTGAGCGTTTTGCCGACCATCCGCGAACTGGGAGGAATCAAAATCTCAGCTAACCCCAATTCGCGTGAACGCAAACCGAATCCCGCGCCCTTGCCTGAATCAACCAGCAGCGCCAAATCTTCTTCGGTCGCCAATTTACGAACCATGTCGTCATTGCCATGCACAAATAAAATGCAATGAGCTTCTAACCGACTATCCCGATCAGCAGGGCGCGCGGGCAGCAGAGGGCCATCTTCGGAAATCCGTTGTTGAATCTCAAAAACTGTCACACCATATCGATGATGCAAATCGGATTCGGCCAGCGTCTTTCCGATTAATGGCGACGTCGCACGGACTCGCATGCGAAAACTATTTCCCGATAGACGATACGATTTGGCTAAATCAGCCACTGAAGGGCGTTTGGAATTAATTTCGCCCCCCGGTCGCATCGATCGATCCGAATCGGGGAGTAGCCGACGCCCGATGGTCAACATAAAGGTCAATCCAACCAGCAACAAGATCAAGCCGACGGGCATGAAAGTGAAGAAACCAAACGGTTGATAACCATTGGCTGCTAATTGATTGCTGACCACGATATTGGGAGGAGTGCCAATCAATGTCAAGATTCCACCCAGCAATGACGAAAATGCCAAGGGGATCAACAGTTTCGACGGATTAATTCCCGTGCTGCGGGAGATGCTGATTAAAACCGGAAGTAGGATCGCCGTTGTCCCAGTCGAACTCATGAATCCCGATAATCCCGCCGAAATGATCATTGTGACGGCAATCAAGGTTCCTTCGCCACGGCCCGCTAAACGAATCATCAATTTCCCAATCTAATCCGCGACGCCGGTTTGGATCAGTGCCCCCCCCACCACAAACAGACCAGCAATGGTGATTACAATCGGATTCCCAAATCCACTCAACGCTTCAACAGGGGTTAAAATCCCCGTCAGAATCAATACTGTAAGGATCGCCAGGGCCACCATGTCGAATCGAAATTTACCACTGGCGAAGAGTAAGATTCCCCCCAACAGCAATCCAAAAACGGTGTACATTCAGTGATGCCTTTTCAATTTGAACAATTTGACAAGCGTTAGATTTACCCCAAAAAAGGTGACCGTCACATAAAAAAATCGGCTCGACTTCTCAAGTCTAACCGATCTTTTCTCTATGATGCAGGGGGGAGGACTGGTAGTTTTTAAGTACCGTTATGACGCCTAACGTTCATCCTGCTCAATCCTGTTCACCAATTACTAAATTCCCGCTTGCTGAGATTACCATCGCATCCAACAAGATATCGAGGATCAATATCCGTTTGGGATTAGCAACGATTGCCTCGACGACCACCAATCGATCGAACGCGATAGCGAGGAGTCACAGCATTGCATCTTGGAGCGGACGTGCCGCAGCCATATCCGGTGGAAACGGGAACCGAACCACAACCTGCGGATTGACCACAACCAACGGATTGACCACAACCAACGGATTGACCACAACCTGCGGATTGACCACAACCTGCACTCGATGTGTAAGTCACTGGAACAACGCTGCTGTTGCCACACCCTTGACTACATCCGCTGCCCATGTATTGCACGGGTGCTTGATAGTTGGCTTGATAGCCGTAGCTGACCGGTTGCGAATACCCCTGGTTGAAAACGGGGGTCGTGCTTGGAGCACAGCCAACACATTGGGCTTGAGCGTTTCCAGCGATCAAAAAAGCGACGCCACAAAAAGCGGCCAACATTCTAAAACTCATTCAAATCTCCTTGAAAAAACTTGGGTAAACAAAACGAAGATCTTAGCTAAACCATCAACTGGAGCTCTGCAGTCGAAGTTCGGCCAGATCCCAAGTTCAAAATCGTCGGTTATAAACGAAATTCTGTCAACAAGGTGGGCAAAGTTTAACGATGAATCAGCCACTGAGGCGGGCTGGGTGAGATAGGTTAATTGAGAGGTTGTTTGCCCCGAATCAGGGCTTTCGGCTGGCTTTTCCTCGATTCTGAAGCCCGTTTCGCTTGTTTGGCTGCCGAATTCGGATTTGTCCTCCTCAGCCACCTGCTAGCTACTTTCTTCGTCGCCGCAATTGCTCCCTCTGCCGGGTCAAGATCTTCCTCTCTT
>JBGTHU010000336.1:0-3390 GCA_041745975.1 Mariniblastus sp. | reverse complement strand
GACCGCCCTATCTACCGCCCCAACCAGACAATGAAGTATAGTGTTTGGGCGCGTAAGGTGAGTTACCTGGATGATCAACCGAATGATTTCGCCAACCAAAAAATTCGCTTCATGTTGCGTGACCCCCAAGGGAACGAACTGATCAACGAGATTCGCCAGTTGGACGATTCGGCCGCCTTAAATGGTCAATTTGACTTGCCGGCAGATGCTCCTCTGGGAGTCTATATGATCTCAATTAGCGATCCGACCCCCAATCGAAATCGTGTTCAAAATTTTGCGATTCAAGGAAACTTTAATTTTCGGGTGGAGGAATATAAGAAACCTGAATTCGAGGTCAGCGTCAAGTCACCCGACAAACCCATCGCGCTCGGTGGCGCAATTCCAGTAACGATCAAAGCGGACTATTACTTCGGCGGTGCGGTTACCGAGGGCGTGGTCAATTACAAAGTCCATCGGTCAGCCAAAGATCAACGCTGGTTTCCGATCGGTCGCTGGGATTGGTTGTATGGAAACGGCTATCGTTGGTTGCAACCGGAGTCGAATTGGTATCCCGGATTCAGCTCGTGGGGTTGTCTTCCTCCGCTGCCACCTTGGTGGGGCGGGCGCTCCGATCCCCCGGAATTGGTGATCGATGAAGTCGGTAAATTGAACGAGAATGGTGAACTGGAATTTACCATTGACACCGCAATCGTGAAAGAACTATTTGGTGACCAGGATCATGAATACTCGATTACCGCCGAAGTTGTCGACGCGTCGCGTCGCACGATTGTTGGGAGTGGTTCAGTCACTGTCGCCCACCGACCTTTTTCGATTTATGTCTGGACCAATCGTGGCTACGCCCGCACCGGCGACGTGATCGAAGTCTCCGCCCAGGCCCGCACTCCCAATGGAGCGGGTGTAAGAGGTACCGGAAAATTGGTGCTGTACCAAATTCGATACGACGCCAAAGGTGTGCCCAGTGAAACGGAACTGCAAACTTGGAATGTGACGACCGACGAAAACGGATATGTTTCTCAGCAAATTAAAGCGACCGAAGCAGGCCAATTTCGATTGGCATACATAATCGCCGACGAAGACGAACACACCATCGAGGGTGGCCAGTTACTCCATGTCGTCGGCGGTCAATTCGACAGTGCCAATTTCCGCTACAACGATCTGGAGGCAATTGTCGAAAAAGCGGAATACGAAGCGGGCGACACCTTGAATTTGCTGCTGCAGAGCAACCATACTGGTGCCCGACTGTTGGTCTTCGAAAAACCGTCGGGTGTTTATGCGAGCCGTCCCAAGGTCGTAAGCTTGGACGGTAAATCATCCAACTACCAAATCGAGATTGCTCGCGATGATATGCCTAACTTTTTCATCGAGGTGATGACTATCTTTGATGGGAAAGTCCACACGGTCACCAAAGAGATTTTTGTCCCTCCCGCCAACAAAGTCGTCAAGGTGGAATTGATCCCCCAAGCGGATCAAGTTCTGCCCGGTGCCGAAACCGAAGTCCAAGTCAAACTGACCGATCCGCAAGGTCGTCCCTTCACCGGTTCGCTGGTGATGACGATGTATGACCGTTCCATCGAATATATCTCAGGTGGTTCCAATATTCCTGATATACGAGAATTCTTTTGGAAATGGAAGCGGAGTCACAATCCCCGCACCGAACATTCATTGAGTCGTTCAACATCCAATCTGGTAAAACACTATCTGCAGCAAATGGCCTTTTTAGGCGTCTTTGGCAATCTGAGTGCCGATGCTCCCGAGGCTGGTGAATTGAAATTGATGAGCGGTATGGGCATGGGAGGCATGGGAGGTAGAGGCGGAGGCGCTGCCGCGCCAATGGCTGCTCGAGCCAGGGGTGGCGAACCCGTGGCGGAGATGGCGATGGCGATGGATGCGTCTTCCGTTGATGCACCCCCCGGGGGCGGACGTTTTGATGCAGATACGGGCTTGGTCGATCCGGTCGTTCGCACCGATTTTGCCGACGCCGCGTTCTGGTCGGTTGACCTCAAACCGAATTCCGACGGGATTGCCACCGCAAAAATCAAGATGCCGGAGAATCTGTCGGCTTGGAAAGTGCGAACTTGGGCGATGGGCCCCGACACCACCGTCGGTGAAGGTACCGCTGAGATTCGTACTGCCAAAAATATTATGGTGCGAATGCAAGCGCCGCGTTTCTTCGTCGAAAAAGATGAAGTCGTGCTCTCTGCCATTGTTCAGAATTATCTGGATGTGGACAAACGAGCCGAAGTATCCATCGATCTGGGTGGAAACTTGATGACGACCAGCGACCCGCTGGCTCAAATGGTCGATATCCCTGCCGGTGGTTCCAAGCGGGTCGACTGGCGAGTCACCGTTCTTCGTGAAGGAGAAACGGCGATCACCATGGCGGCCAAAACCGATGTCGAATCGGATGCGATGCAAGTCAGTTATCCAATTTTGGTTCACGGGATGTTGAAAACGGAATCGTTCTCCGGTATCGCTCGGGCGGGTGAGCCGGGAGTTCAGTTCAATGTGACGGTTCCGGCCGAACGTCGACCCGAGTCCAGCCGCCTGGAGGTGAGATACTCGCCGACATTGGCCGGAGCGATGGTCGATGCCTTGCCTTACCTGAACGATTACCCCTATGGCTGTACCGAGCAAACGCTAAATCGGTTTCTGCCTACCGTGATCACGTTGAACGTGTTGCGACGGATGCAAATTGATTTGCAAGACCTCAAACAAAAACGGACCAACCTCAATGCACAAGAAATTGGGGATGATCAACAGCGAGCCAAACGTTGGGAGATGCTTCGCAACCCGGTGTTTGACGAAGACGAAGTGTTACTGATGGCCAAAACCGGTGTGGCCGACTTGACTCGAATGCAAAATGCCGATGGTGGCTGGGGTTGGTTTTCCGGGCGCGGCGAACGAAGTTGGCCGCATACCACCGCCACCGTTGTCCGCGGATTGCAATTGGCGACAAAAAATGATATCGGCATTGTCCCCGGTGTTTTGGAAAAAGGAGTCGAATGGCTGAAACGTTATCAAAGTGAACAAGTGGCTCTGTTGATCGAAGGGGATCGACAACAAGACTTGCCCGATCGCCATCCCGACCGCGGCAAGCGTCATAAATTGGCCGCTGACAATTTGGATGCCTTGGTATTTTTGACTTTGGTTGAAGCGGGTGATAGCAACCAATCAATGGCTGACTATCTGTATCGTGATCGAGGTAAGTTGTCGCTCTATGGACAAGGCTTGATTGGACTGGCCTATGACTTGATTCAAGATCTTCCCAAACGGGATATGCTGGTGCAAAACATCGCTCAGTTTGTCCGCTATGATGACGAGAATCAATCGGCCTATATCGATTTGCCCAACCAAAATTATTGGTGGTTCTGGTATGGAGACAGCATCGAG
>JBGTHU010000335.1:0-2108 GCA_041745975.1 Mariniblastus sp. | reverse complement strand
GGCAAAGATGGATGTTTTCCAAGCGGTTCCTGGAGATGACACGATCTATCCTGATGGCGTGATGGTCGAAGAGGCGCTGCGCCAGATCGATCTTTTGGCCGAAACAGCAACTGAAACAGGACAGCCGTTTTTATTGGCTTGTGGCATTTTGCGGCCACACTTGCCCTTGGGTGCTCCCGAAAAATATTTAGATCTCTACCGAGATATTAAATTATCGCCAGTTTCCAATCCTGAAAAACCAGTCGGCAGGACGACGTGGCACGCTTCGGGAGAATTCAATCGTTATCATCGCTGGGGACGCAATCCCAATCAAGACCCTGAGTTTGCCGACGACGTCCGCAAACATTACGCTGCCTGTGTCTCTTACGCGGATGCACAAGTCGGCAAATTGGTTGACCGACTTAAACAACATAATTTATGGGAGCAGACCATTGTTGTGCTCTGGGGAGATCACGGCTGGCATCTGGGTGAACATGCGGTTTGGGGCAAGCATACACTTTTCGACGCGTCATTACGATCACCTTTGATAATTCGCAATCCTGGCAGTCAACAGGCGGGTGGGGCCTGCGAACGATTGGTGCAAACGGTCGATCTGTTTCCCACGCTCTGCCATTTGACGCAGCTGCCACAACCTGATGGAGTGAATGGAATTTCGTTAAAAAACGAATTAATCAATCCAGCGTTAGAAAACAATGATACCGAATTTTACGCCATCAGTTATCAAGGGAATGCGGCCAGCATTCGAACGGATCGGTTTCGATTGATTTTGCATAATGACAACTACCTTGAATTGTACGACTATCAAGAACAAGGGGAGGCGGAAAATGTGGCTTCGAGATTCCCCGAATTAAGTGACCAGTTGAAACAGCGGTTGAACCAGCAGTTGAAAAACCGATAATTGCCTCAGCGGTCGACAACACAGCGCATGAGGCTTTAAACATGAAGTTTATGCACCAGTTGAGCCAATGTTTTTAAGACGGTCCGAAAACCAAGCAACCCATGCAGAAACGCAGTGATGATTGAAACCCGATGGCCGGTTCTAAAGCAAGCGATCGAGGAAAATTGACCGTCCCAAAATCGCCCAATCGCTTCATGGATCGAATATAAAAAATGAAACACTTCAGCCAAGTAAAGCGAGAAGTCGTTTAACCGGGAACCAAAGCGAATTTTGCGTAGGAAGACGCCCAGAGTGATGCGAACTTTTTCCGCAATGTTCGCGGCAGCGACCAATCCACTTCATTCGGCTGGAATGTTACAAAAAAAATTTATCTAACGCTCCCACAGCGATTGATGTGAATTGCCGACAAAACTAAAAGAGCAAAAAATAGGGCAGGCAGGATTTGAACCCGCGACCAAGGGATTATGAGTCCCCTGCTCTAACCAACTGAGCTACTGCCCCAAAGTGAGTTTTGAACGCGTATAGCGTTGTTTTGTGTCGATCAGTTGTCATTGGTGGACACCAGAAAAACTCTTGTTACACCCGTTCGCTATTTTGGTATTGTTCGGAAGTAAAAAGTTAACACCCAATCGTTGCGGAACAGGTGTCAGTCCCACCGGGATCAGGTGTCAGTGACACCACCTAAACTATTTGACAGACTGAAGTGATATCATGTGGCATTCTACCAAAGGCAAGCAGAGCCGTAAAGCTGCAAATTCTTTTCCTCTATTTTAACATGCAGCGGGATGTTGAGCCAAAAAAGTTCGTGGTGATTCCATTGGTTTAGGCAATAATCGATTGCCATCCTTTCCTTTGCATCGTTACGATATCTGTTCACGCGGGGAAAGTAATGCCTTGGGGTGCCAAGTGGGGTGGGGAATACCGAGCGATCATCATTGTCGATGGCGACACGGTTTCCTCTACGGTCATGGATGAACATGGGCTTGATTACAGAGTTGCAGTAACGGTCAGAGAGAATTCCGTAGTCGACTTCCTGATTGCTCCAAATCCGAGTTTTGGCGTCGTGACATTTACAGCCACTATTCAGAGGCGTATGGTAGATCGTTGACGGTTGACTTTAGCATGGAAACTTGGCTACAGCGACTTTTTCCGGCTGGTTTCAAGCAGCGACCAAAGTCGAGATCCGAAGCGGCGATATCCTTTATCTTTC
>JBGTHU010000334.1:0-4521 GCA_041745975.1 Mariniblastus sp. | reverse complement strand
GGTCGGAAACTAAACGATCTGATTCGCAAGGGGGAACCCGACCGAGCCGTTGATCGCTTGCTGGTGGCTTGTCTGTTCGAAGCACGTTCCTGCGAACGGTTTGACTTCTTGAGGAAGCACATGGCAGGAAAAGACGATGAGCTGGCCGAGTTTTACCACAGCCTATTTGAATCGGAGGCAAGGCACCACACCACCTATGTGCGGATGGCCAAGTTTTTTGCTCCCGAAGAAACGGTCAAGCAGCGACTTAATGATTTGTCCCTGATCGAAGCCCAAATCATTGATCAAGGGGAAAATTTGCCTCGGATGCACAGTTAAGCTGATTTTTTCACTTTCAATGGCCCATCGGGCTTTTTTTTCGAAAAATAAAGCAGTTCTACCGTTGCTAAATGAAAGTCGTGCTATCAAAATTAAGTAATACTGATCGGGAAGCAGATACGCCAGATACGCCGTTACCCGCTTTGATTTAAGGATTTACGAGGAAAAACGAGATGCCGATAAAAGTCCACTGTGGAAATTGCAAAGCAAATTTTCAGGCCAAAGACTCGCTGGCCGGCAAACGAGTCAAATGCCCCAAATGCAGTTCACCTATTGTGGTTGGGCAGAATCGGGTTGGCGGGGCGACGGCTGGTAAAGAGGCCGGTAAAGTTGCTGCTGGAAAGAAGGCAGCCTCCGCCGGCGTACACAATCCGTTGCTAGGATTGCTGGACGAGGCTCAGGTTGCATCCGCAATCGCTGGCCCGATGTGCCCTTTCTGTGCCGCGGAAATCAAACGCGGACAAGTAATCTGCTTGGAATGTGGACACAATCTGGAAACAGGGGACAAACTAAAAACAGTCGTCATTGATGACGAAAATGATGAGGATGAAGGAGGCATTGTCGATCCGACGCAGTCCGATGCCTCCAAAATTTTGGCTAAAGCGGAACGCGATATTGATGCGATGCCAGTCTCCGCCGATGGACAGAATTTTGGTGAAGGTGGAGATTCGTACTTTATTACACTGGTGGCAGGACTGGTATTGGTCGGCTTTGTGGCGCTGGGATTGACCATTATTTTGACCATGGATGTAATCACGATGTATATTGCCTCACACTTTGTCAGTTTTTTAGCCTCGGTTGTGATGGCACTGGCGATGGTAATCTGGATCACTATCGTGGCCTTCAAGCAAAAACCGATCCACGGAGTGGTTTGCATTGCCACGGTCGGACTATGGTGCCTGGTCTATGGGTTTTTGCAAGGTCGAGATTTGATTGTACCGACCCTTATTTTATTGGCGGCGTTTGTGATTGGTGGCGGATCGGGGGCCTACTGTATCTATGCCGGAATTTACCCCACGTTGCCGGGCCAATAGTATCATTGCCCATTGAGGAACTTGTTCGGGTAGAGCTTCTATTCAAAAAATCTTACCCGACCCACATAATCCGGGCCATGGAGTGAAAAAAGGGCTCGAGTGCCTAAAATCGGATAATAATCGACTGGACGCCGCAGTCACAAAACGTTAATCTGATTTTTGGACGAACTGGGCGCAAATGGGGCTCTGATCGAAAAGAGGGTGACGCTTTAGAAGCGGAGGGCCTGAGCCTTTTTCAAACCGAGCCCCATAGAATTCAGGCAAAATTTTCAGCCCCAGCTCGTATAATCCTAACTTCAGACAAATATTAGCAAACCGGCGGTAGTGCACTGGCTGGCAAGCTGGCTGGTAATATTCGATGGCGAAACGATTTTTCTCTCTGCGGATTCCCATTTTTGGTAGCGTGGCAATGCTGCTGATCTGCCTGGTGTTCTTTTTGATCCCCTTTTCGATGCGAGGGGCTCGGCTGGGGATTCAGGATATGCAAAACAACGTCGCTGATTGGTTACCTCAACACTATTCAGAGACTCAAGATCTAAACGAATTCCAGCGTCATTTTTACGGAGGAGTATTTGTTGTCGCCAGTGGCCCGTGGTGCAAAGAAGGGGATCCAAATTTTGAACGGTTAAAGGAAGCCATTCGCAAAGAGTCACTGGAGTATGAAGCGGATCTCAATGCAGCCGGGAATGAGGAGCAATTGCGTGCCCATCGTAAGGGTGATGAGTTGGGGTTGTTGTACACTGGTAACTATCACCAAAACTGGGGGGAGCACAATGAAAAATGGTTGATGGGGAGGAATGGAGTCTGGTATTTCATCAACCGGCAAGGACAACTGTTTCGCTGGGAAGGCCAGAACAACGTCGTTCAGGGAATGAGTCGTTTCTTCGAGCGAATGGGGAATGGAAAAAACAAAGCCAGCGGTACTTATATTGACACCTTTGGATCGCCTCCCGACGATAAAAACGAAAACGCGTTTTACCAAAACCCGGAACGCCTGTGTTGTCGCCCGTTCAAGTCAGTGGTCAGCGGGCCGGATGTTTTCGAACAAATGGCGGGCCCCGATGGGACATTGCGAATCCGCAAATCAGGTGAGGACGACCTCAGTGCTTTCGAAGCAAAAATGGAAGCCCACAAACGTTTGACGGGTGCGTTATATGGGCCGACGCCCGATCCCGATTTTAAATGGACGTTTGATTCACTGCTCCAACAAGTCGATTCCTCAATGAGAAAACGATTGCTGGCCGATGCAGGTTATCGCCGAGTTTTCGAGGAATTTATCAACCGCAAAGTTCAAGACGCCTATGAAGGTAATTTCGATCGATTATTGAAGGAAACTCCGGCAACCAAATTAGACATTTGGTATGAAATTTGGTTCCAATTAGAACTCGAACCGCCGCCGAGACAGACTTGTTTGATCGTAACACTCAATGAACCGATCATCCAGGAGTTGGCTCGCGCCATTGGCCGTCCCCTCATGGGCAAACCACGAGGCCGATTACCGGAATTGGCGATTGGAATTTGCGGAATCAATCCTGACAATTTCCACATGGGTGGGCCTCCTTACGACAACGTTGCCATCGATGAAGAGGGAACCAACACCCTGATCCGCTTGGCTGGCCTCTCTTTCATCATCGGGGTCACGCTGGCCTATTTGAGTTTTGGCAGCATGCGCGTGTCGCTCATGTTATTCTTCGTCGGTGGTTCGGCGGCCATGTCCAGTTTGGCATTTGTTTGGTTTGGTGGTAAAACCATGGACGCGATCCTGATGACGATGCCCTCCTTGGTATATGTATTGGGGTTGTCGGCGGCCGTCCACTTTGTCAACTACTACCGAGACGCCTGCCATGAATCGGGGCCGCGCCGCGCTGCCGAAATTGCCGTCTTGCACAGCTGGTTCCCCGTTCTTTTGGCCGCCTTTACCACCTCCCTGGGGCTGATCTCGTTGACGACCAGCAACCTGACACCGATTTACAAATTCGGTCTGTTTTCGGCAATTGCCGTCTTTGCCACAGTCTTCTTACTGTATTTGTACTTGCCCAGTGCGCTGACCATTTGGAGCCCCGGCTATCGGAAAATGCTCCCAAGCACTCAGCAAAAAAAAGGAGGGCTGGCTTTTTGGGTCGGTCGGTTCTGGGAACGCGTCGGCGACGCCGTAATCTCTCGACCGCGTACCGTCGCCGCTTTGATGGTTGCCCTGATGATCTGTTGTGCCTCCGGCTTAACTCAAATCAAAACCACGGTTCAACTGCTGAAACTTTTCGATTCCAGTTCAAAAATTCTTTATGACTATGCCTGGTTGGAGCGAAATCTAGGTGAATTGGTTCCGGCTGAAATCGTCATCAATATCGATCGGTCCGCGCAACGTGAACCCTATGTAGAAACCATTCGTCAGTCCGCAATCGCAGACGCGCAACAAGCGAATCAGGGTCAGTTGTCTCAGGAACAAATTGATGAATTGACGATCGATTTCGATCGACGCACGTTGGATCAAAAATACTCAATGTTAGAACGAGTGGAGCTCTCGAGTCGCGTCCGTAGTCAGTTGGAAAAGTTTTTCGGGGCCGAAGGCATGCAAGTCGTCGGTACCGGCATGTCAACCGATGTTTTCACACCAATTTATCGACTGAAGTCCAATGCCGATTCCAGTATTCGCAGAAACTTTAGTTCGGCTCTCTATGCCAAACGAGACGAAATGCTATCTCAAGATTATTTGGCAGTCGTCGGTCAATCGACCCAACTTCCACTGCGACCGACCAGTGATGCCACCGCTGAATCGATCGCCCCGCATGAAATCGGTCGTGAGATGTGGCGAATCAGCATTCGATTGGCCGCGTTAAATGATGTGGATTACGGTCGATTCGTGAACGATTTAAAACGAGTTGTCGAACCGATTTTGTTTGCGTATGAGTTTCGAACGAAAATAATCGATGAAATTTATGCGGTACGTGGCGAAAATGCCCGAGACGAAGGAGTGATCTTATTACTGGGCCCCGACCCCGACATGCGATCCGCATCAACTCAAAATTCCTCCAATAATACACAATCGATCGACGAATTGGTTGATCAAACCTATATTTTCACGGACACCTTGAAAGCACTGTTGGAAAACCGCGGATTCGTCGACCGTCGCAGCAACCGGAAAAAACACTATCTCTGGCTCGATCCCCAA
>JBGTHU010000333.1:0-1856 GCA_041745975.1 Mariniblastus sp. | reverse complement strand
GCTGAAAGTCATTTCCAAATATGGAATCGGAGTCGATAAAATCGATGTCGATGCCTGTACGGAACTGGGAATCCCCGTGACTTTTTGCCCCGGCGTCAATCATACCACCGTGGCCGAGCACGTCTTTTTGTTGTTGTTGATGGCGGTTCGCCAAGCGGTCGAGCATGTCAATGAAGTCCGCAACGGAAATTGGAAACGGATGACAGGCAATGAGTTGGCCGGTAAACATCTGGGAATCGTAGGACTGGGCCGGATCGGTCAAGAGGTGGCCAAACGAGCCGCGGCCTTCGGGATGAAAATTTCGGCATATGGGGCTAACTATTGGCCCATTGAATTGGCCGATCAATGGTCGATTCAACGTTGCGATAACATTTCTCAATTATTTCCCCAAGTTGATTTTTTGTCGCTGAACACGCGCTTGACGCCGGCCACCAAGGAAATGATTTGCCAGCAAACGATTGAGCTTTTGCAACCTCAGGCGATTATCATTAATTGTGGTCGCGGTGAACTGATCAACACTCAAGACGTTTGCCAAGCACTGAGCAGTGGGCGATTGGGCGGATACGCGGCGGATGTACTGGATCAGGAACCACCGCCTCGCGACCATCCATTACTGCTCGCAAAGAACTGCATCATCACACCTCACATCGGATCTCGAACTCATGAATCGGTTCAACGGCAAGCGATGATGGCAACCGAAAACTTGGTACTTGCCCTGTCGGGTGAGTCTCCCTTGGCCCAAGTAAACCTTTAAAGATCAAATTTCAATGTCAGAACCATTTTTTATTTTACCGGTTTCGGAACACAATCGAATTGTTGAGGCGGCTTATCTCGCGCGCGGATTTAATTTGGAAGAGGCTCAAGCGGCGGCCAAGTATGCGGCAATGGCCTCCTGGCATGGAAATCGAACCCACAATGCGATTAAAGCGTTACATTTGGACGATCATTTTGGTTCGGCAGTTGGTGGATGCCTTCCCAACGCGGCGATTGAAGTTCTACCGGCCCGTTTTGCCGCTTGCCAAGTTTGGAATGCAAATAAGAAATTGGGCCAAGCCACTGCCTCCGCGGCGATGTCCGAAGCAATTCGATTGGCGGAACAATACGGTATTGGCCAAGTTGCAGTGGATAACGCATTTCATTATCTCTGGGGCGGTGGCTACGTGATGGAAGCCGCCCGGCGAGGCTATATTGCCTACACACATTGCACCGCAGCCTTGGCGGAAGTGGTACCTTTCGGGGGAAAGTTTCCCACTCTTGGCACCAATCCGCACTCGTGGGGGTTCCCCACCCAGCAAGAGTTAGGCTATCCCATTGTCATCGATTGGGCCACGTCGGTGGTCGCAATGGGACGAGTCCAACAATTGGCCCGAGAGGGAAAGCGGCTTCCTGCCAACGCAGCCGTTGACGCCGATGGTCGGTTTACCGAAGATCCCCTTGAAGTTGCCGCGCTGACGACCTTTGGCGGACATAAAGGCTATGGACTTTCGCTGATAAATGAATTGATCGCAGCCTATATCGGTGGATCGCTGCCGACCCTCCGTTCCCGCTGGCAAGAGAATCCTGAACAGAACCCTAAGCAAAAACAAACTCCAGCTTTTTATTTTCAGGTGATTCACCCCCAGTCACTTGAGGGAAATGATTTTGCCAGCGGAGTTTTCCAATTTGAAAATGTGCGCCAGGTTATTTGCGACATCTTGGAACATGGGAACGAAAACTGCATGCTCCCCGGCCAGCCGGAAGCGATCGCTGCAGACCGGTCCAAAAAATACAATGGATTATTGTTTTCCGCCAATGAAATCGCGGCGTTAAATGAAATCGCTGATCAAGCTGAATGCCCTCCAGTCAATCCAAGCGAG
>JBGTHU010000332.1:0-1630 GCA_041745975.1 Mariniblastus sp. | reverse complement strand
AGCCGCGTTGACCAAGAAACGAACAATTTTCAACAGTCAGAATCAGAAAATACGGCATAACTGGCGATTTCAATTGTAAGTTATGTGCTGTTTAATGGGATGGAGACATTTGTGACCGTCGAACTGAATTCATCATCGAATCCAGTCTTTCATGGACTGACACTGGTGATCCTCATGGCGATTGTGGCCGTTGGCTCAAATCATTCGGGTGCACAGTCTTCACATTTGCCAAAGGCCAATTCCGATTCGACATCGACATCGACATCGAATCCGAGTCTGGAGATTCAAGTTGAAGACTTGACGATTCGGTCATTGCCACCCCTGCCCGGTTCCGCCTATCAGTCAGATGCTTTGCAATCGCTTCAACCGCTGGAGAGGCAGTCGATTCCGCAGAAATTACCGGGCAAAAAAGAGCTGGGAAGTGAGTTTCAAAACGCCTACCGACATCTTGGGGTCCGATCGAGTGAGTCGTTTCGACCGAACAAGTCCAACTCCCTGAACGATGATTCTATTTTTCCGCCGTTGGCCTTGGAAAATATCAGAGTATCGCCATACTCCAAACGGTTTCCATCGTCAGGATTAGATCGAGATTTTGTCCCTCCAGCTCCCCAAATTAAAAACACGAATTACGTATTGCCTCCCGTTGGTATTGTCCCAGCCATGCCAATCGATGGATTTGCCGATCAACAGAACCTGAATCGACTGTCGTCGGTTCGCAATGCTCCGCTTACGTCCGGCAACACAAGTAAAATGCGGGAGCTAGATTTCGACATATCGTCTATCGAAAGCGACCTTTACGAGATCGACAATTCGCCAACAGATAGAAACTTGAATAGTGACACGTCGCTGATGGCAATGCAGAACCCATTGACTTGGTGGCGTCCACTGGCACTTGAGCCGCTAAATTCCCAAAATCAGACACAGCAAGTCGACATTCATTCATTAGTCTATTTGGCATTAAAAAATTCCCCTCGGATTCAAGCGATCAGCCAAAACCCTTTGATCAGCGAATTGCAAGTGATCGAAAGCGAGACAGTTTTCGATCCAATCCGCTTCGTAGAAAGTAATTACAACGATCGCAATGATCCGGTCGGCAATACGTTAATTACGGGAGGGCCACCTTTCTTGCGGGACAACATTTGGGATGCCAATGCGGGAGTTCGACAACTCACTCGTACCGGAGGCAATGTGGAACCGAGTCAACGGCTGGGATTCCAAAATAGCAATTCCAATTTCTTCGTACCTCAGGACCAAGGGACAGCCAGGTTAGCTTTGAGTGTCAGCCAGCCGTTCTTGAAAGGGCCTGGTCGTTATGTCAATCAGTCCCAAATCTTAATCGCCCAAGCGGCGGGGATAGCGGCTTGGGATGCATTTGCCGAAGAACTTCAAATTGAAATCGAGCGATTGCTGCAAGCCTATTGGCGGTTGTATTACCATCGCAGTATCTTTTTGCAAAAACAACGCAGCGTGCAGCGGGGACAGGAAATTCTGAGACTATTGGAAGGTCGAACCAAACTTGATTCACGACTCAGCCAAACAACGCGGGCTCGATCCGCGATCGAAAATCGCAGAACCGAATTGGCTAATGCCTATCGGGATGTAAGAAATTCCGAAACTGAAATTCGCAGGT
>JBGTHU010000331.1:0-2179 GCA_041745975.1 Mariniblastus sp. | reverse complement strand
TTTGAAGATGGCTGATTGCCGGTCCACTTCAAGCTGCGGGCGTCTTACGCCGAACGCACACGGGAACCAATCTTCGGCGTCATAGCCATCGGGATTACCACCTGAATTAGTCGTCACAAAATTCCAAGCTGCCATCGCACTTTTCCACGATTTTGATAACTTGTTATGATTGGCATCGTAGCTTTAGGTAGCATTGCCTACATTCCATTTTTATGTCGAGGGGCGATTACTGATCTTTGTCCGCAGTGTCTCAATGATCATTTCCAGGTCATTCACGTTTTTGTCCGCGAACTCTTCGTCCGATGATTCGGGAGTTCCCAAGATCGACTGAAGCATCCTAATCGTCTTGATGCTGGCTCGCTTTTCACCTAGCGCGATCCCTCTGGCTTCACCCTTTTTGATCAATTGGTCAGCGACGGAGCCCGGTTCCGGTTGGACGGGCCAAAATTCGGTTACTAAATCACTCATCTTTTCTTCTCCAACTACCGGATTGACCGACATCACGTAAATTCGAATCGTATCGAGCAAATCCCTGGCCTGCTGCGGACTGAGCACTTCCGAGAGCCACTCGAACAGGGAACGCAGAATGTTATCGAGGTTTTTCCCTCGTCCATATTTTAGCAGCGTTAACGTAACTTGCAAATTCAGGTCGCCAACCATTTCGGTGTCCGCCATGCGACTGACATCCAAAATGGCTAATTCGAGTGCCGGAACGAACCGCCGCCAACTCTCCGGAACCGGAATCAGTTCCGCCAAACTGCGACTGGACCGCCACGGCCCCACCCCGTTGTAGATTACCCACGGCAGAATCGGCACCAATGGCTGGCGACTGAATCGTTTCCTCTCGCGGTGCTGCAGTGGACGGTTCGTTGTCAGGGTTAAGTGAGGTAGTCATACCGCTGATTATCGCGTGGAACGGTCGAGCGATTGTAGCGACTTACGGAAGTGGCTGGATTGGCTTTGTCGGTCGAAATTTGGCTGGCATTTAGACCAGCGCTTCCTAGAAAGAAGCGAGCATTGGATGGGTTTTCGTGTTTCTCCCATGAAGAATTACCGGCCCTGCTTTGATCTCAGCAAATGACTACCAGTGTCGACGAAAAACGGCGTCTGAATCGCGTTTCAGGGAAATTCAAGTAAAATCTCCCCGCCACAGGAACTTTTGGGCTATGTTTCAAGTCAAATGGGGAACCTGTCTTGATTGTCGGCCATCCTTGATTCAACTAAAATGAATCTATCTATGATTAGGGTGGCTTTTGTGACAAAAATTGATTGGCGGGGCAATTGATTGACCGCGTGATCAATCCGAATAGGTTGGAGATTGTCCATCTCATTTAATTTTAATTCGAGGAATAGAAATGAATATGCTTCGCTTGACACTTTTCAGCCTACTTTTCAGCCTAATCATCGCATTGAATATCAACCTATTGGGATATCACGCTCATGCACATCGTTTGTCCTGTTGGCAAGATCAAGTCAACGAAAGTGAAAACGAAGAAACCAGCCAACTCCTCCAAGATCACCAAGACTCCCTCCCACCCAGCACCATCTATATTCCATTTGAGAATTTGCAAGCGACGTTCGAAAAAGAAGGGCGAGGCGTCTATCTGCCGTATGAAGATTTTCAGAAACTATGGCGACAAGCTCGAGCCAATCAAGCCTCGTCATCCGACGCACTCAACGCGAGGTTCACCCCCAAAGCGTTGGTCTCGGATATTGAAAGTCGAGTATTTTTGGATGATCATATTGTCAGAGTGGATGCGACTCTCACCGTTAATCTTCTGACCAAAGGTTGGCACCGGATTCCGCTGCGACTGTCAGATGCGGCAATTCGTCAAGCGACGATCGATAACGTTCCGGCCCGCATCATCGCCAATCAACAGCGTGGATATGAATTGGTTGTCGAACATCAAAGCGATACACCGGAAAATATCAAATTGGAAATTAGTTATGCCAAAACCATTTCCAAAGAAGGCGGCCAAAGTGCCGTCGCCTTCAAATCGCCACAATCATCGATCAATCGCTGGATCATCAAGACCGACAGTTCGGATATCGACCTGCAGATCGAACCGGCTATTGCCACAACCAAACGTAAGTTGAATGATAACGACATCGAGGCAAACGAAAACGACATAGATTCCAGCAGTGGTTCCGGCGAAGAGATCATGGCGTTTGTTGGTTC
>JBGTHU010000330.1:0-7679 GCA_041745975.1 Mariniblastus sp. | reverse complement strand
GGAGGCATCATCATCATTCCCAACGACATTAAAACCGTTGAAATCACCAAGTCAATCAACAGAAAAGGAATGTAGATACAGAATCCCATGATAAACGAAGTTTTCAATTCGCTGATGATGAAAGCAGGAATCAAGACTTTCAAGGGAATTTCTTCCAGGGTAATCGTGGTCGGCGTATCAGACAGTTCGACAAACAGAGCCAAATCGTTTTTTCGGGTGTGCATCCGCATAAAGGCATGCAGTTCACGACTGGCAACTTGGAATACGTCAATCACTGAGACATCAGGCTCTTCGCTCTGTTGAGCAACCAAGTAAGGTTCGACCCCCTCTTGATAAATCGTTTCAAATACAGGTGCCATGACAAATAGCGTCAAAAAAAGACTCAAGCCCAATATCACTTGATTCGGTGGAATCTCCTGGGTTGACAAGGCGCGTCGCACGAACGAAAGCACGATAATAATTCGAGTAAAAGCAGTCAAACTAATCAATGCCGCGACGGCGAAACTCATCGCCCCCAGAAACAGAGCGATCTGCAGTGGAGGTGCCAATTGCTCGAACGACTGGGTCAAAATCTCTGGAGATGCAGAAACGTCTTGGCTGGCCAGTAGAAAAGTTGTCCACGTATTCATTAATTCGATTCGTTAACTACGATTCTCTTGGGCCTGGCGGTAAAATACGTCTGGCAATGCTTGGCCGCCCAACAGTTCAGCCAAGCGACGCTTCATTTCCTCTGCGATTTCCTGCTGGTCTTTGTTTTCGGCTCGATTCGCTTCCGTTTGATCGGCAATGCGATCGCTATCTTGGTGGCTATCCAAATGTCGGTGTGAGTTTTGAAGCGGGGCGCTGGTCGATGCGTTCGCCAATCCCGCGAGCACTCCCGGACGGTAGACACCGGCTTGGTTCTGATTGTGAGAGATCACGTTTTCGTCAATTCCACCAAGGGCTTCATCGGCCGTTGAATGAACGGTGTCGTCGATGGAATCCAATCGCTCCAGACCATCGGCAAACGAGGGCAAGATTGGCACAACCGACTTGATTCCGGCACTGTCGTTGGCAACCAACACGGATTGTCCCGCCACTTCAATCAGATACAAAACAGAGCGATCATCGAGCTTCAATTGATTTTTAATTTGGATTCGAGTATCTCCCCCGTTTGGCGAAGTGGCCTTGGGAAGGTCGCTCGTTTTTTCCCTTGAAATGGGTTGTTCAGCCACAGATCGTTGAACCATTTGAGATGTGCCTGTTAGCCAGCGTTTGGCAATCACAATGAAACTGACTCCCAAAAATAACACTAACACGACGCTGATCGCAATTCGTTGCAAAGTATCAACAAATCGTTCGGACGATCCCGTATTGCGAAGACTTGTCCAGTCACCACCGGCAAGGGCAGTGGCTGAAATCGAGTTGTTGGATCGATCGTCCCTCTGATCGATATTGCTGCCGGTCGAATTTTTGTCGCCGATTGCAGTTGAATTTCGCGTATTTTTTAATCCTCGATTTGACTCATCCAACAATTCGGCTAAAGTGGGCATCCCAGTCACCACGGCAGTCGCTTGGGGACTCGCATCGTCCATGGGGATTTGCCAATCCAATTCCCGTGTCCCTAGCGGGGACAAACGCCGGAGCTGTGCATCGCTTTCCAGGTTGCTATGAGGAGACCGAGCGGGAAGATCGGCCTTCGGCAAATCCGCAATTGAAACGGCTTGATTGGGGCGAATTTCAGGGGCTCGATCCATCACCGGTTGGTAGTTGAGTGCTCCCTCAAATGAGGTAAGGCCAATTCCCTGATTTGATTCTTGATGATTTTTTGCACTCCGTGACAATAATGCAGGATCGTTGGTGGAAGCAATGTTTTCCTCCCGATCCATTTGGAACAAGGAGTCGTTGAAAGCGTGTCTCGGCTTTTCGGGAATCTGCGGTTGGCTGGCATGGTAACCCAGTTTTCCCGTTGGCGCTGCCATAGATGCCGAGGAAGCATGAGGAAACAAAGCGGCTCGAACTTCGGGTGGAATTTCGCTTTGACTCCATGCAGCACCGGAATGGCTTATCACAATCGACGCTACCAGGCCAAAGGTAAGTCCCAGAAAGAATCGGATTAGACGTTGAAAAGATAGGTTCAATTTGATTTCGAGGCACATGGTTCAATCACATGATTTAGGCTTCCCCAGCCAGTTTCTCATTCGAGCGGTTGCGAGGGTAGACTTCCGTAATTCGAATGGCAAAATGGCCGTCGACGACGACGACTTCACCGCAGGCCAACGCGATCCCTTGGGCAATGATTTCTACCGGTTGATCAATTTCCCGCTCAAGTTCCAACACATTCCCTTTTCCCAATTGCAGTAGTTTTTCAATTGAAACTTGGGTGCGGCCCAGTTCAGCCGAAACCATAATCTTGATATCTGCGAATCGATTGATTTGTTGTTTGACCGAGCTTTTTCCGCTATCTTCCAGTTCCTGAAATTCAGGCGAGTTCACCTCGATTTCACTGTCGATATCCAGCTGAGTCGAGGCGGCCTCTGCTTCGGTTTTTGCATCGACTGAGGTTGCCGGATCTTCGGTTTTCAGTTCTTGAGTTTCGGGTTGATCAGCCATGATTTTGGAAAGGAAGTTAAAAGAAAAAACAAGACTTGGGCTATCTCGAATTGGATACTACAGCAAACGCTTCGATCATGATAGAGCTATTTTGGGCTGATTTTCCGGGCCAAGCCAGTAGCGTGGGAGTTTCATTCACTAACACCGAAAGGGGGCGATGAATCGATTGATCAAGTTGAATGATGGCACCCGGTTCCAATTGAATCAAATCGGACATTAATAACTGGGCTGAGCCCAAGCTAGCAGTTAACTCGACTTCAATCGCCTCAATATTCTCTGCGTCAATTTTTGGGGCCACCTTCGGGTCGATAGGTTCATCTTTTACATTCAGCAATTTTTTCAGACTGGCTTTGTCAAAAACCAAATCAAGTTGAGCCAAGCCAGCGGCGGCTCCCAATTCGGTTCGGATTTCAAATCCGGTGACCAGCACTTCATGCTGGGGTGAAAAAAGTCGGCTGTTGTCCGGTTCCTCGAAGAGAGCACCTAAAGCGATTGGGAGTGATTCTTTCGCGGGCCAAGCTTCGCCAAAAACCGATGCGACGCTCTGGAAAAACAGCTGGCACATCGAGGTTTCAATGGCAGTCAGGCTTCGATCGACAGGCATTTTGTCTATCGATTGTCCCAATATCTCCATCATCAACAGAAGGAAATCAGTGCGAGAAATCACCAGCATGCCATTAACTGCCACGTCGCCCGCTGAAGGGAGTGGCCTTCCATCTATTTCGAAAGAGATTCCCACTGCCGGTTGCGACCATTTCATTCTCGTCTGTTCGAAGCTCTGCGCATTGATCAACTTCACCGAAGTTGTCACTTTCGTCGGTGCAAAATCTCTCCAGCGCTCCGCGAATAGTTTATTGAATTTTTCCATCCATGTTTTCAACGCACTGGATAGAGCTCGTTCCACGCGACTGGCCGTCAGGAAATCATACACAGGATACAGATTGTCAGTCATTGGACTTGGAATTCCCGAAAAAACACATCTTGAATACGTTCGACGCCATCTTCGTACAAGGTTTGATTGAAAATCGCTTGTATCTCACGTCGCAAACGATTGTGACCTTGCTTACCCATCAATTCCTCCTCGGCGATCCCGGACACGTGAGCGATGATTTGATTTCGCAGAACGGCGATCCTTAATGCAACCCGTTTGTCAATTTCGATGCGCAGCGACTTGGGTACTTGAAGCGTAAGCTGTAACTTTAGATAGCGATTGAATTTTGATCCACCCAGCACCGCAACGACCTCTGGAAAATCGATATACTCGGCTTCCTCATTCGGATCGATTTCAAACTTTGCAGTTTCCACAGGAGTGACCATCAGATGGGCGACCAAATAAGGAGTGGCCCAACCGCCTCCGATTGAGAAAACCAAAACGGTCAACCAGACGATCAGTTTTCCGACCAAGCCTGATTTTTTTTTAGCTGAATTTTCTGCGTTTTCGTTTGCTGCCATGGCTCGCTAGCATTCATAATGATTAGACAAAGAGATACAAGAGTAGTTTCGGCTAAATTTATCCGCAAACTTGACCCAGCCGCTAAATTTTACCATGCTACTAGCAAAAAAGACCCAATCACTTCATTTAGAATGATCATTGCATTTAGAATTTCTTATCCAATCGATGCCAGATACCGAATTTAAACTATAAGAGTCAGTCTTTATTGCGCCAATTGACAGCGAGCGAAGAGACGACAGCGGCAGTTGATTGGCCCGCAATTCACGCCTTGCGGTTCACTTGTTCGAAGTCGCCAGACAGACTCCCAGGCGGATTCGTTTCGGCAACTTTTGTCGAAAAGTCGTCCAGCGGAAACGGCGGAATTAGATTATCCGCTGTTTCCAATGGATAGTTTCGCTTCTCCTCTTCTCTTTTCTCTTTTTTTGCAGTGAACTAATGATTAGTGGACTTTACAGCGGCGCATCGGTGCTTAATTCGATCGCCACCCAGCAAGAAGCGACCGCTGCCAATTTGGCTCACTTGAATACTCCGGGCCACCGTCGAGCGATTTTTAGTTTCGCTGAACCCAACCAAAATGAAGAGTTCGAGCTCGAGATGGCATCCGATCAGATCGAGCAAATGGTTGCGGATTTTTCACCCGGTCGCAAAGACTTCACCGGACGAACGCTCGATCTGGCGATCCAGGGCGATGGCTTTTTCCAATATCAAACTCCCGATGGGCCCGCCTTTTCCCGTAACGGCGTGTTACATCGGGATATTATCAACAATCACTTGGTCAACAGTGAAGGTTATCCACTGATTGGCAACAATGACTTACCCGTTGTTTATGATGGGCCACTCAATGATTTACAAATTTCCGATGACGGTGCGATTTTTAACGCGGGCCGAGAGATTGGTCGTTTGTCGATCGTGCAATTTGATGACAACCATAAATTAGAATCGAAAAATCAGACCTGGTTTCGCCAAGGCCAAGCACAAATCGTACCGACCACAGATGCGACCGTCATGCAGGGGGCACGCGAAATGTCAAACGCCAGTCCAGTAACCGAGTTGATCAGTCTCATTGTTGGATCTCGACATTTCGAGGCAACTCAACGAGCGATCCGCACAATTGCCGATTCGATGCAAGAGAGTATTCGAGCTTAAGGCCGAATCGACGGCGCCTAAACACTTTTTTTACAGGAACCAGCCATGTTGCGAGCTTTTTTTACCAGCGCCACCGGAATGCGGGCGCAGGAATTGTTGATCGACAACACAGCCAACAATTTGGCCAACGTGAACACCACAGGCTTCAAAAAAAGCAATGTTGAATTTGCCGATCTGTTATACGATGTAACCAAGGCTCCCGGAGCCCCCACCTCCGAGGGACAAATCGCCCCTATTGGATTGCAAATCGGAAATGGAGTTCGTCCCGTTGGCACTTCCATTCTGTGGACTCAGGGGACCAACAACCGCACCGATGAACCGACTCACATGGCTATCGAAGGCGAAGGCTTTTTCAAAATGATTATGCCTGACGGGTCATTTGCCTATACCCGTGATGGATCTTTCCATCAGGATGCCACCGGGTTGATTGTCAATGGGGATGGCAGGCCGCTGGAACCCAACATTAACATCCCTTTGGATGCTCAACGTATTTCCATTTCGCAAACGGGCCAGGTTGAAGTCATTCAAAACGGAGTACCGGCCATCGTCGGCAACATCCAGTTAGTCCGATTTTCGAATCCAGCAGGACTGGAGCGAATGGGGGGAAATTTGATGCGAGAGACTGCCGCCTCAGGCCCGGAGATTTTGGGAGATCCAGGCCTAGAGGGACTGGGAATGATTCGGCAAGGCTTTTTAGAAGGTTCCAATGTTGAAGTTGTAGCGGAAATGGTCAATCTGATCACGGCTCAACGCGCCTATGAGATCAACTCTCGAGCGATTCGTGCCGGCGATGAAATGCTGGCCAATACCACTCGACTATTGGGATAATTAGTCAGGCTGATTAGTCAGGCTATTGACGGAATCCAAAATAACTAAATCGATGACAACAATGATATTCTTCTTACCAAAAATCATTCGCTTAGTGAACGATCGCGCAAGCGTTACCGGTTGGCTGCTGTTTATCGTATGGTTCATACCAGCCGGTGCAATGGGTCAAATCGCAGATATCAAATTGAAACCGTTTGTTACGATGGATCAAAAAAAACGAGTCGTTCGTTTGCAAGAAATCGCCGAGATCTCAACCAGTAATTTTCGCCAAGGACAGACGTTATCGGCGTTAGACATTGATGAATTTCCCATCGATCAACAATCTCTCGAAGTGAGTGCTGAACAAATCCGATTTCGATTATTATTGGCCGGTTGGAAAGATACTGAATTCCGCCTTTTGGGGGAACGGACGTTGCTGGAACGAGTCTCAGCGGGGGACTTAAAACAGCAAATTGAACAAGGTATCCGCCAAGACATACTGCAAACATATCAGTTACATCAAGATGCAGTTGACATTCGCCTGTTGTCCTCGATCGAAACAACACTGCAGCGACTCGATTTTGATTTTTCGACATTGAGTTCAAGTGTCAGCTTGCCGACACAACTTCCTTTGGGACGGCGTCATCTACGGGTTGCGTTCCAGGATGGAGGGGGCAAGCACTACCAGACCAGTCTGTCAGTCGAAATCACGCGTTATGAGGAGGTCGTGCGACTTACCAGCAATGTGCCCGCAGGGACGACTCTCGATGAGTCCCTTCTCCAGCGTGTGCGACGCCCGGTTAATTCGAACGAAGTTCAATTTGCTTCGTTTGAAAGCGTCATCGGTAAAGAAGTTCAACGCGACATGAAACAATTCGACCTGCTGCAAGCTTCCGCTGTCAAAACACCTCGATCAAATCCAAGTCGCGGCCACTACGACGTTCGCAAGAACGATCTGATAAGCTTGATCGCTCGACGAGGAACGTTATCGGTCAAACTGCGAGGCGTTCGCTCCAATCAAAACGGACGAATCGGAGAACTGATCGAGTTGATCCATCCGGAAAGTAAGAAACTGATTTACGCCACACTTGTCGATGGACAGACCGCCGTCATCGACTGAACCGAATATTTAATTCCATGATAAAACCAATTGCAACTAAACTGGGAGTCTCTGATCACAGCGTTTGTTTATTATTAAACGTTACGGTTTGGTCAATTTCGTTATTGGCGCTGCCGCCCAGCCATGCTCAGAATGCCATGTGGCTCCGTCGGGATGCCATTCACACCAATCCCTACGCGGATATCAAAGCCAGAAGTCCTGGTGACTTGTTGGTCATTCGAATCAATGAACGATCCAATGTGCAAAATCGTGATTTACGATTGATGCAAAAGAGAAACAGCTCCAGCTCCGACGCCAACTTTGGCACGGATATCGGGGGTGATTTTGGCGGATTGAGCGGCGGAATGGGATTTGACCAATCATCAGCAGGTTCTCGATCGTTTAATGGTGACTCTGAATTTCGATCAGAACGCGGTTTTATTGATCAAGTTACTGTCAGCGTAATCGATGTGACCCCCAATGGCAACCTCTTGGTCAGCGGATCGCGACAGGTGATGTTGGAAGGGGATCAACGCACTTTGGTCGTGACGGGTTTGGTTCGCGCTGTTGATATTCTTCCTG
>JBGTHU010000329.1:0-3974 GCA_041745975.1 Mariniblastus sp. | reverse complement strand
CTGCAACGCAGATTTACCATCGTAAAATACTGGATTAGTGGCAGAGGGAAGTTTTTTGACTTGCAATACATCATCAACGGCCGTCAATTGCAAATGCTCTCGCGAGATTTTAGCATCCCAGGGGACTCGGTAGAGCGATGTTTCGCGGCCCAACAATACGGCTTTGCCGGGCGGGATACTAAACCGCCAGCGATCACCAACATTTTTTCCCTGTGCAATGAGTTCCGGAAACTTCATGGAGTTGATCGAAAGGGTCAATGACCTTGTTGGATTAATTTCTCGAAAGATCACCGGCAACCGGGTGTCAAGGCGATCCCCCGTGATTGTCCAGCCAAATCGCTATTGGAAGTCTCCGACTGAATATTGTCAATAGATTTGTCGTTTTTTTATTGGCAAGCCTCCCGAAAAGCAACCTGCCTCAGCGTCGCACATATCCGTTGTCGAGCCCTGCCCATAAAACTGTGACCCTAAAAATGCATTTCCGAAAAATAGACGAGAAATAGTCGTTCGTTTGAGTCGACTCTCGATTCGAACGTTAAAGAAAATGGGCTGTCTGCGGTTGAACCGTAGTACTCATTTGGATTTAGCAAACGGAAGGTAGAAATCGGCATGACTCAAAAAAAATATTTGATTGTTGGAGGAAGCAAGGGAATTGGCTTAGGGATTGTCAAGCGTTTGCATCAGGCAGGCCACGAAACAACGGTCTTCAGCCGTAGCCGGGGAGATTTACCAGAGTCGTTAGACGTGACTCATCGATGTTTTGACGTGACTTCCGATGAGTTAACTAAAGACGATATCCCGCAAGGATTATCAGGTTTGGCGTACTGTCCTGGCAGTATCAATTTACGCTCCTTTCGTGCATTGAAACCCGAAATTTTTCGAGAAGATTTCGAATTGAATTTGATTGGAGCGGTGCGAGTATTGCAGGCTGCGATGGGTCAATTTGTGGATCAGCCTGATCCGGCCAGCATTTTATTATTCAGCACCGTCGCAGTAGGACAGGGGATGTTCGCTCATGCCTCAATTGCGGCCGCCAAAGGCGCGATCGAAGGGTTGACGAAAACTTTAGCTGCTGAAATGGCTCCTAAAGTCCGAGTCAACTGCATCGCCCCCGCTCTAACGGAGACCCCCATGACCGCCCGGTTTTTTTCCGATTCGGAAAAAGCGAAGACGATGGGTGACAAATATCCATTGGGACGTACCGGAACAGTCGACGACATCGCGGACTTGGCTGAATTTTTATTGTCCGCTCGTAGCAATTGGATTACCGGCCAGACAATTGGCGTTGATGGTGGTATATCGACGCTACGTAAGTAGAAAAGTGATGGTAACCGTTCACGGACATTTTTTGTCTCACCAAATCGGCCAAATTTGTAGGGAGGTCGAAGAGACTGCTGAGCCAATGCTTTTCCAATGCCACACGATAGGTCGTTGTTGTTTCGGCGGGAGTGTCAACCTTCCGTTCCAACCGTGAACGTTAACGCATGAGTCATCAAACCGCGCCCCGGTGTGTTTACCGCAGCTAAATCCAATCAGCCGGGAAAAATGCAAAATGGATTACAAAAAACGCCGCGGGTTGGTAACCCCGTGGCGGTTTTGCTCGATCCTATTTAATCGGGAATCTCAGTCGCTGATGATAAAAATTTCAGCTTGTGATGAAAAAAATTTCAGTTGGAATCGGGTTAACAAATTGTGATGTTGTTCGCTCCCGACTTAAATTTCGTTTTGCTCTCGAGTGGCCTGATCGGTTAGGCAACGATTCGTAGTTCGGTAACCACGGGTTCGCGAATCAGATCTAAAAACTCTTCAAAGATTCTGAGGTCGAGTGCACTGGCAGCTTCATTTTCGGGATGAAACTGGGTCCCGATGGCGATCCAATCGGGGATGGCGCTTTCGATCGCTTCAATCACGCCGTCGGGGCAACGTGCGGTGACTTTAAAGCAATTGGCCAATTCATCAATCGCCATATGGTGTCGACTGCTAACTCGGATTTCGCCTTCGCCGTAAACACGTTCCATCAGCGATCCGGGCGTCAGATCGAGCGTGTGTCGGTGGCCGGGATCATGTATGTCTCGGTGGGGAATTGCTTCGGGGATATCATCGGGAATATGCAAAAACAGATTCCCTCCCATACTCACATTCATCAATTGCATGCCCACACCGATTCCGAAAACGGGAAGGCGTCGATCCGCGATCACTCGCATCAATTTTCGGTCGAAGATTTCGCGGCGAGAATCCATCAAACGGACGGACGGGTGTTTCATAAAGCCATCTCGGCGAGGATCCAAGTCGGCGCCTCCCACTAACAGGAATCCATCCAAGCGATCGAGTGCCTGCTCGATGTCATCGAGATCATTGACAGGCGGTAACACGACAGGAATCCCTCCCGCTCGTAAAATACTGTCAAAATATCCGGCGGTGATAAGTGAAAACGAGGGTTGATTTCCTTGAGCGGGGCGAAAATCTGTGTTGATTCCGATCAATGGCTTGACTTGCATTCCAATTCTCCTGTTAAATTGTTGAACTCTTCGTGAGTGTAATTGATGTTGGAAAGTTCGTGATAAAGTGATACAATCTATCCCGTTCATTCCAGCAACCTTAAAACAAAATCTGCAAGTGAATACCAATGCGGTCGTTGATCATAAAATAACGCCGACTGAATACAGCCAAAAAAAATTGATGATCAACGTTTGCTGAGGCCGAGAAAAAATCATGAAACGTCTTGAAATCTGGTAACTGTCGTTGCAACGGTTATTGCAAGCGTTGGAGTTAACTTTTGCGTTGGTGTCGATATTTACCGCGACATTTGACGCATGATTTTTCAATAAGATGAATTCAATGATTCCGGTGGCAGAGGGTGCCCAATCTGTTACGTCGATTTGAATCTTTGGAAACTTGGGAATATTGGGGAATGTGCAATGCTGAATTTCGGTTCATTGAAAAGATTGATAGACAGAAATTTCTAAAATCGATGATTTTTCTGTTTCTCGCCCGTATACTCGGCAGCGATTGCCCAAAATCTTCAGCATCCGTTGTTACAGAACTGGTAACCTTGAGTTTGCTCGTCCTAAGCCCGTTTTGTTGTGCTCTCCTGCATGTATGAAATAAAGTGACACAGTTCATCTGTGTCTCATGTGCGTATTTTTGCTGGGATACTGACAAGCTGCAAGCAAGATCTGCTATTTTGATAAAAATTGTTTTTGAGTACTAGATGTTGTGCAAGCACTGCTAGCACTTTTTGTCGATTGGGGTTGGGGAAGAAATCTTCAGTTCAAATTTTCAGTTAAAATCATTAACTATTATTTTCCATGTTCAACTATCAAAACGTATGCATCGAATCATTTGGATATACCGTCCCGGCGGAGGTATGGACCTCGGCGGAGATTGAAGAGAAGCTGGAACCGTTGTACCAGCGTCTGCGGTTGCCGCAGGGTCGATTGGAGTTGATGACTGGGATCGAATCGCGTGGCTTTTGGCCGCCGGAGACACAACCGGGGCAAATAAGCGTGATCAGTTGTGCCCAAGCGTTGACGGCCGCCGATTTCGATGCAGCGGAGATCGGTTGTTTAATTCATGGTTCGGTCTGCCGAGATCATTTGGAGCCGGCCACAGCATGTTCGGTGCACCACCATTTGGGGCTGCCCGCCGATTCGTTGATTTTCGACGTCTCCAATGCCTGTTTGGGAATTTTGGCTGGCATGATACAGGCGGCCAACATGATCGAGTTGGGTCAAATCAAAGCGGCTTTGGTGGTCGGTTCGGAAGGTGGTCGGCAGTTAGTGGAACATACCATCGACACACTCAATCGAGACACCGGATTGACTCGTAAAACGTGTAAGCAAGCCTTTGCCAGCCTCACCATCGGCTCGGCCAGCTGTGCGGTGTTATTAACCCATCGCTCAATCAGTCGCACTCAAAACCGCTTAACTTCTGCTTCCGTAAGGGCTCATACTCAGTTTCATGATCTCTGTCAG
>JBGTHU010000328.1:0-2474 GCA_041745975.1 Mariniblastus sp. | reverse complement strand
ACTTGCCGAGTGCACCAAATCCGGCATTATTCACCAATGTGTCAACGTGGATCGTACGATTTTGTAGTTGCTCGCAAAGTTGATCCACGCCGTCAGTCGTCGCGAGGTCACTGCAGATGACCGTGGCAGCCACGCTGTGGTCGCTAACAATCTGCTCAGCGATTTGCTGCAATTTATCTTCGCTGCGAGCAACCAGCACGACATCGTCCCCCGCCTTGGCAAACTGAATAGCCAGCTGTTTGCCGATTCCGGCCGATGCACCCGTGATGAGAACCGTTTGGCTCATAATTTTTTCTTTCCTAGGTGGATAAGTTTTTTGTTGATGAATTCCAGAATGCCAAGATGCGACAATTCGCGCCCGTAGCCGGAATTTTTGATGCCACCAAACGGCAGGTCGGCTTGCGACTGAGTCGGTTGATTGATGAACACCATACCCGATTCGATTTGCTCCGCGACGCGGCGACCTTGTTCGATGTCCGTTGTGAAGATGCTTCCTCCGAGACCGAAAGACGAGTCGTTGGCCAATGCGATCGCCTCGGCTTCGTCTTTGACAACGTAAACGCTGGCGACCGGACCAAACAATTCTTGATCATAGGTCGGCATCTCCGGCGTAATATCGGTCAAGATCGTTGGGTTGAAGTAGGCACCCTCGCGATCGGGACGGTCGCCGCCCAAGAGGACGGTAGCCCCCGCGTCAACCGTGGACTGTACTTTTTCAAGTAACTTGAGGGCGGCGTCTTCGGACGAAAGTGGCGCCAGTGTTGTATTTTCATCCATGGGATCACCGAGCTTGAGGGCAGCCATTTGTGCTTTAAAGGCTGACAGGAACTCTTGGGCAACCGATTCAACGACGATGAAACGCTTCGCTGCAACGCACGACTGGCCGGCGTTGACGGTCCGACCCCGAACGGCCAGATCCACGGTGGACTCCAGGTCCGCATCTTCCAAAACAATAAAGGCATCGTTGCCGCCGAGTTCGAGGACACTGCGTTTGAGATTCTTGCCGGCGATCGCGGCCACGGAGGCTCCAGCCGCTTCGCTGCCAGTGAGTGAAACGCCCTGAACCCGTTTGTCGGACACGATCGCTTCAACGAACTCGGGT
Organism: Mariniblastus sp.; assembly: GCA_041745975.1. Taxonomy (GTDB): domain Bacteria; phylum Planctomycetota; class Planctomycetia; order Pirellulales; family Pirellulaceae; genus Mariniblastus. The sequence continues at coordinate 1,372 of JBGTHU010000328.1, read as the reverse complement.
GGGATAAAAAGATTGGTGTAAACGCCCTTCGGCAGCCCGCATTCAGTAAACAGCTCTTCAATTGCCATTGCGCATTTCGGCACATTACTTGCGTGTTTTACTAAAACCGTGTTGCCCGCCATAATGTTTGGCGCCGCAAAGCGAACGACCTGGTAAAAGGGGAAGTTCCAAGGCATCACGCCCAGCAAAACACCCAGCGGTTCATAACGCAAATAGGCATCGGCCTCCTTGACATCCAACGATTGATCGGCCAAAAATCGCTGGGCTCCATTCGCATAATACTCGGCGATGTTTGCGCAGTACTCGATCTCCTGTTGGCTTTCACTGATCCGCTTGCCCATTTCTTTGGTAATCAATCGAGCAAAGGTATCGGCATCGTCGCTAAGCAATTTTGCGAACTGCAATAGCTTCGTTTTGCGATCTTCATATGATCGTTTTCGCCATGAAAGGTAGGCATCGTGAGCGGACTCGATTGCCGCCATCACGTCGTCGTGTTCCATGGGATGGAATGTATCAACGGTCTTGTTCGTCGCTGGGTCGATGCTGGCAATGGTCATGGGACTGTGTTGGTTTTGATGGAGCTAGAGATTGATAAGTAGATACGATAAATTACGTTGCTTGTTTACTCACAGTTTCCCGGTCAGCAGAAGCACAACGAGGACGAGCAAGATCAGCCCGCCTATCCCGCCGATGTAAATATTTTGTAGCAATGCGGCGACAACTAGAACTAAGACGACAAGTCCAATGATTCCAAAATGCATGAGATTCTCATTTCTGATTAAGTTTGAATTGTTAAAAGGTCTTAAACTGTGTTTGATTTTAGCCCACGTTAATGATTACGAGGTGCGGGACGAATTCGGCAAATTGGTTTGACCGAGCTTCTGACTACGCTGCACTTCAATCGTACGCGTCGATTCAGTTCCGACCCATCCACCCAGTAGACTGATTGCCAATCCCATTGCACTGGCTATAAAGACCGACCACAACACCGCTTGCGTGTAGCTCACCATGGCATCAACTGCTTGAGCGGCTTCGTTTTGATATCGTCGGATCGTGCGCGAGACGTCTTCTTGGACGCCGTCAACAATGGCGTTGACTTGGGGACTGGTTAAATTCGTATTTGCTGTTAACACATCTTTGGCACTTTGCGTTTTGCCTTGAATCAGCCGCATCGCAACTTTTTGCACGGTTGCTGGCGTCATTTGAGACATCGCCGTTTCAATATCACTGCTGGTGAGCTCAACGCCCCCCTCGGTATCCAAACTGGCGATGAAGTCAGACGTTTGACGCTGCAACGCGTTAGTAACTTCGCCGACAAGGCCAGTTGAGTTATCGTCAATAGCAAGTTGTTCCTCGAACTCGTTCGCAATGT
>JBGTHU010000327.1:0-3951 GCA_041745975.1 Mariniblastus sp. | reverse complement strand
CAAAGAAAATCCTGATCGTCTCATTCGATTACTCCATCAGCAGCGGGGAGTCTTCCGCGTTCGTTCCGGTTTTCAAAGTTATCAAAACTTTCTCGGGTGACTTGTCCGACATTGATCCTGCCGGCCAAGCCTTCGATTTCGATAGTAATTCGATAGCCGTCTTCGCTGGCGATGGTAATGATTGCGGATTGGATACGACCGTTGGGTTGAAATAAAATCACATCGGCAAAAAAATCTTCCGAATCTGAATTTTGATCCTCGGCGACTGTCAACGAATCCAATTGGGAATTCGCTTTCATTGTTGAACTGGTATCGAAAGCAGCTGCGTCAATCATTGAGGTTCGCTGCGGCGGAGCAAAACGCATCGGCACCGGCAATTGATATACGCCGGTAACCGAATCGGTTGGATCGCCTCGATCGTCATCGAAATCGGAGAGGGTCAAATCCAACTCAAAGCCAGGTTGTTGAAAAACTCGCAAGGGGCCCAGAAAAAAAAGGGGGGAATCGAATTGTGGCTGAAACAAAAAAGGTTCAGCCGACTCCATCGCTTCCAATCGAGCCCGCTGGAGTTGTTGCTGGAGTTGGCGGGCGGAAGCCGTAACGTCGGCTCGTCCCATATTTCGCCGCATCGCAGGGAAACTGATGGCGGCAATCACTGACAACAGCCCTATCACCAACATCAGTTCCAGTAGCGAAACTCCCGTTCGAGGGAGTCGACTTTGCCCTTGCCTTGGTATTTGCCTTCGTCGTTGTAATTGCATTTGTTTTTGTCTCAGACTCTGCGTTAGCGTATCTCGATTAATTGCAAGCGTCACAGGTTTTTATCACCTCGCCAAATCGGCGAATTTTGAGGGAATGTTGAGGCTCCCATATTGCCCGTGAATGGTTGCGTTGAATCATTCGCTTTCTCGCATGTAGTCGCCGCTATCACCGGCTTCGCCTTCAGCCGGGAAGTTTCCGATATCGTCATCCGTATTTTCCAAGCCGTCGGGTCCCCAAGACCAGATGTCGGGGATATCGCGGCGATTTCGAGTTGGGGGATATTCATATTGAAATTCATTACCCCATGGATCGACCGGCACGGCGTCACCATCGAAGTACGGCCCGTCCCAGTTGCGGGATCGACGCTCGTCGTCAGGGCGAACCAGCAGTGCCATCATCCCTTCCTCGGTATTGGGAAAACTGCGATTGTCGGCCGCATACAATTTCAACGCCTCCTCGATATTTGCGATTTGCAACCGAGTCGACTTGATGTCAGCTTTCTGCTGCGAGCCCAAGATGCGGGGAGCCACAATCGCAATTAAAACGGCCAAAATCGACAGTACAATTAAAATCTCTAACAGGCTCATTCCAGAGCGGTGATTACGTTTCATCTTACATCTCTCCTAAATATTCAGTTTAATTAAAAATCACTTGGAAACAAACAAACGAATGCAGTTGGCTGATTACGATTATCCAACTGCCTCACTCATGTCGTAGACAGGCAACAACAATCCCAGCAGGATAAACAAAACGGCCCCCGCGATCAGCAACAACATAATCGGCTCGATCAGGCGAACCAAGATGTCGAGTCGTCGTTTGACGTTTTTGTCAATCGAGTCGGAAACTTTCAGCAACACTTGATCCAGAGTATTTGATTCTTCAGCAATACGAATCATTGCCATGGTGGCACTGGGAATCAATCCACTGGCTCCCAGCGGTTTTGAGAGGGTCTCGCCAGACGAGACATTCGCAGCCGATTCGATGATCGCTTTTTCCAGTAGCACATTACCAGTCGACTTGCCGCTGATCTCCAACGATCTCAACAAGGGAACTCCATTGCTGAGCAGAGTCCCCAGGATTCGGCAAAATCGAGATACCGCACTTTGCCGCACGATATCACCTAATTGGGGAACTTGCAAAATCAAGCGATCAAAAAAAACCTTGCCGCGTGGGGATTGAGCGAACTGATAAATCCCATATCCGATACCGAACAGCACCAGTAAAATCAACCACCCCTGATTCAGCATCACCAATCGGGCATTGAGTAACAACTGCGTTACCAGCGGCAAACCGGTTCCGGCATCTTCCAACCGATCGAACAGGGATTGGAATCGGGGAACGATAAACAGCATTAGGAAAATAGTCACCAACACTCCGGCCACCAGCAGGAACGCAGGGTAAGCCAATGCCGACGTGATGCGGCCTCGCAGTTCGGCAAACAATTCCAAATACTCGGCCACGCGGCGAAGAGCATCCTCCAGGAACCCCCCTTCAGCTCCAGCAGAGACGATGCTGATGCAAATGTCGGGAAATAAGTTAGGAAAACGCTTCATTGTCTCTTCAAAGGCCACCCCTTCGGCCACCATTTCTTTCATTTGTGTGAACGTCTTGGCCATCACCGGGTTAGCTGATTCCCGTGCCAACACATCCAGCGCCTCCAGCATCGAGACACCGTTTTCCAGCAGATCAGCCATCTGGGACAGGTGGGCCGACAAAACCTCCGCACTAACTCGTTGCGATTGAAACCAAATGCTCAGGTCGAAACTGTGGCCGCCGACCTGTTCCACCTTCAGCGGATACAGGGCCTGCTTCCGCAACTGGCCTTGAGCCTCGACACGTGATCCTGCAGTGATCGAACCGCGCGTCGTCTTGCCTGCTGCCGAACGGGCGACATACGAAAATTCAGGCATACAATGAGTCCTCGTGTCTGATTGCGCAGATGGTGCTGATGGTACTGGATTTAAGAAACATGGTCGAACTTGGTGACACGCAAGACTTCTTCGACCGTCGTCACTCCCGCCAACACCCGTTGCCAACCGGACTGCCGCAGTGTCTTCATTCCCGCCCGAGAAGCGGCTTGTTGGATCGCGGCGGGGGAAACTTTTTCGCTTGCCAATCGGCGAATTTCCTCGTTGGCTTTTAGCAACTCAAAAATTCCTGATCGTCCTTGGTATCCCGTATGACGACAGGCCGCACAACCGCTGGCTTCGAAAATCTCCACCCCCCTTTCCTGGTACTCATCAAACGGAAAATCGTTCGGTAAATCCTCGCGATTAATCTTGGCAATCCGCTTGCATTCGGGGCAGACTCGCCTGACCAATCGTTGAGCCAACACGCCCTCGACCGTACTGGCCACCAGAAACGGCTCAACCCCCATATCGATCAAACGCATGAACGCACCCGCAGAGTCGTTGGTGTGCAGGGTGCTGAATACCATATGGCCTGTCAGCGAGGCCTGGGTGGCATTTTCTGCGGTTTCCAAATCGCGAATCTCCCCGACCAAGATCACGTCCGGATCATGACGCAGAATTCCTCGCAAGCAAGCGGCAAAATTCAAGCCGACTTTGTGATTGACTTGGATTTGATTGATCCCATCCAGATGGTACTCGATCGGATCTTCCGTGGTAATAATTTTGGTTTTCTCGTCCTTAATTTCGTTGAGGGCACTATAGAGCGTCGTGGTTTTTCCCGAACCAGTGGGACCGGTGACCAACACGATGCCGTGGGGCAGGCCGATCAATCGCTTAAAGTCATGATAGATATCCTCGGTCAGCCCGACCCCTTTCAATGAAAACTCCATTTGGGACTTGTCTAAAATCCTTAACACGATCCCTTCGCCGAATAACATCGGGATGACGGAAACACGAATATCCACCTCGCGACCGCTAACGCGGAGCTTGATCCGGCCATCTTGGGGGATTCGTTTTTCGGCAATATTGAGTTTGGCTAAAATCTTTAATCGACTGACGATCGCATTGCGAAAACGATCGATCTCGGGCGGAGTCGGTTGGCGCTGAAGCACTCCATCGATCCGGTACCGCAGCTTAATTCCCGATTCATGAATTTCGATATGCACATCGCTGGTACGAGCCTCGGCGGCTTCGCAGAGGATCTCATTGACCAAACGAACCACCGACGCCTGTTTGGCCTGTTCGGCATCTTCAGAGCCATCATCGTTAATCTCTTCCA
>JBGTHU010000326.1:0-3813 GCA_041745975.1 Mariniblastus sp. | reverse complement strand
GCCGAAGATAATACCGCCTCTCACGAGGAGGCATTGATGCGAATTTACCAGCGGCTGCGGCCCGGAAATCCGCCTTCTCTGGAGAAGGCCAGGACACTGTTTTTCGAAAAATTTTACGATGAAAACAGGTATCGCTTGGGTCGTGTCGGCAGATTTAGGATCAATCGCAAGTTGGAGTTGAATGTCCCTGAGAAAGAGATGTGTCTCCGAGCGGATGATATTTTGGCTTCGGTGAAATATTTATTGGAGTTGGCAACCCCCGGTGGGGAGGCTTATTTTGATGATATTGACCATCTGGGGAATCGGCGATTGCGCACCATTGAGGAGCTGGCCAGTGATGAGTTGCGGAAGGGGTTCTTGAAGCTTCGTCGAACCGCCCAAGAGCGGATGGGGATGAAGGAGGTTCAGGATATCACTCCCCGGGCTCTGATCAATCCGAAATCAATCTCGGCTGCGATCGATTACTTTTTCGGTCGGGGCGAGTTGTCTCAGGTGGTTGACCAGACTAATCCTCTGTCGCAGTTAACCCACGAGCGGCGCTTGTCAGCGTTGGGCCCCGGCGGTTTGAACCGAAAGCGAGCGGGGTTCGAGGTTCGCGACGTCCACATTTCGCACTACGGGAGAATTTGTCCTATCGAAACGCCTGAGGGTACCAATATCGGTCTGATCTCAAGCTTGGCTTTATACGCCAGCGTCGATGATTACGGTTTTTTGGTGGCTCCCTATATTTTGGTGAAAGCTGGCAAGGTGACCGATGAGATTCATTGGTTGCGCGCCGACGAAGAGACCAATGCCTTTGTTGCTCCGGCCGATACGGAGATCGTCGATGGCGAAATCCTCGGGCAGAAGCAACTGGGAGGAAACGTAATCGCTCGTTTCCAGTCTGACTTTGAATTGGTTTCGCCTCAAGAAATTTCTTACATGGATGTGGCGCCATCTCAGATGGTTGGGGTTTCGGCAGGTTTGATTCCGTTTTTGGAGCATGATGATGCCAATCGGGCCTTGATGGGTTCCAACATGCAACGGCAAGCGGTTCCGCTGTTGGTTGCAGAACCTCCGATTGTGGCGACTGGCCTCGAAAAAATTGTGGCCGCCAATTCGAGTATGGTGGTGCGAGCCAAGAAGGCGGGCAGGGTTACCTACGTCGATGCAACACGTATTGAAATCGGCAATGATGTCTATCACTTGGATAAGTTTGTCGGCTTGAACGAGCGAACCTGCCAAACTCAAAAGCCTTTGGTTGTTTTGGATCAAAAAGTGGAAAAGGGCGAGGTTATCGCCGATGGCGCCGCGACCCACAACGGCGAGCTTGCTCTGGGACGGAACTTGCTGGTGGCCTTCATGTCGTTTGATGGCTGTAACTATGAAGATGCCATCATTCTTAGTGAAGAGTTGGTTCAAAATGATACGCTCACCTCAATTCACATCGAGGAGTTCGATGTGGAAGTTCGAGAGACCAAGCTGGGGCGAGAAGAATTTACTCGAGAGATCCCCAATGTCAGTGAAAAGGCTCTGAGGAACCTTGATGAAAACGGAATTGTCCAGGTCGGCACTTATGTCAAACCGGGAGACATTTTAGTCGGAAAGATTTCTCCCAAGTCAAAAACGGAACTGACTCCCGAAGAGAAATTGCTGCACGCGATTTTCGGACGGGCCGGCGAGGACGTCAAGAATGACTCGCTGGAAGTCTCGTCAGGGATCGAAGGGATTGTTATTGATGCCCAGCGATTCTCTCGTCGAATGAGTTTGTCCGAGGAAGAGCGAAAAGTTTTCGAAAAAGATCTCAAAGCCAGCGAGAATGCCGGAAATCAAAAGGTTGCGGATGTTTTTGCGTCGATGATTTCGGAAATGGAAAAAGTCGCTGGCAAGACGTTAACCGATGAAGACGATACGCCATTGCACCGCGACCAAGACCCCGGATACGTGGCCGAACGGGCCAGTAATTTCCGCTTGGAAATGGTGACTCGAAAAATGCGCAGCGAAGAAAAAATCGCTGAAATCGATTCGATCTACAAGGAACACTGGCCCAATGTGGAACGGGCTCTTGACGATCGTGATCGGGCTGTCAACAGCATGAAGCGAGGGGATGAATTGCGAAGTGGCGTGTTGCAAATGGTAAAGGTTTACATTGCCACCAAGCGAGTGATCTCGGTTGGTGACAAAATGGCCGGACGACACGGTAACAAAGGGGTGATTTCAAAAATTCTCCCCCGGGAAGATATGCCGTTCCTGGCCGATGGAACCCCTGTACAGATCATGCTCAATCCGTTGGGTGTTCCCTCTCGGATGAATGTGGGCCAGATCTTGGAAACCCATTTGGGCTGGGCTGGTTCTAAACTTGGTTTCCAAGCAATTACCCCTGTCTTTGATGGTGCCTCGGAAGCAGAACTAAACGAGTGCCTTAAAGAGGCTGGCCTTCCCTCGCATGGTAAACATACCTTGTTCGATGGTCGTACCGGTGAACCTTGTACTCAAGAAACCACGGTGGGGTATATGTACATGCTGAAATTGCATCACTTGGTCGATGACAAAGTTCATGCTCGCAGCACCGGCCCCTACTCTTTGATCACTCAGCAACCACTCGGCGGGAAGGCTCGCTTTGGTGGACAGCGGTTTGGCGAGATGGAAGTGTGGGCTCTGGAAGCCTATGGTGCCGCTTACATTTTGCAAGAACTGTTGACGGTAAAAAGTGATGATGTGGACGGGCGAACCAAGATTTATGAGTCGATGGTTAAAGGTGAAAACACGCTCGAGGCCGGAACGCCAGCCAGCTTTGATGTGTTGACGAACGAGATTCGAGGGTTGGGATTAAACATGCATCTCGAAAAACGACGTTAATCTTCAAACGGTTACCAATTAATAAAACAAGATTTATTCGACAACAAAGCGAGATTAAAATATGTCAATAGCCGATACCGCTTACGATCGCGTTAATGATTATAGCTCCGTCAAAATTTCATTGGCCCGTCCTCACGATATCCGTAGTTGGTCGATGGGCGAGGTCAAGAAACCAGAAACGATCAATTACCGAACCTATCGCCCTGAAAAGGATGGGTTGTTCTGCGAGCGGATCTTTGGACCCGAGAAAGACTGGGAGTGCGCATGTGGTAAGTACCGCGGCATGAAATACAAAGGGATGATTTGTGATCGTTGCGGTGTGAAAGTAACTCACTCGCGTGTCCGCCGTAAAAGGATGGGGCACATCGAACTGGCAGCTCCCGTCGTTCATATCTGGTTCTTCAAAGCCATGCCCAGCCGACTGGGGAATTTGTTGGCGATGAAGACCAGCGACCTAGAGAAAATCATTTATTTTCAAGACTACGTCGTAATCGATCCCGGCACGACAACCCTGGAAAAACAGGAACTGTTGACCGAAGAAAAATACGCTGCCATGCGTAAAGAGCATGGCGAAGGTAGCTTCAAGGTTGGCATGGGCGCTGATGCGATCCGCGATTTGTTGGTCAATTTGGACTTGGTGAAATTGGCCGGTGATCTGCGAGCCGAGTTGGCGACGACTAATTCTAAGCAGAAACGTAAAGATATCACCAATCGGTTGAAAATCGCCGAATCGATTCGTGACAGTGAAAACAAGCCCGAATGGATGGTGTTGGATGTGATCCCCGTGATCCCTCCCGACTTGCGTCCGCTGGTGTTGCTGGATTCCGGTAACTTTGCAACCAGTGACCTAAACGATCTCTATCGTCGTATCATCAACCGCAACAATCGATTACGCAAATTGGTCGACTTAAACGCCCCTGAAGTGATCATTCGTAATGAAAAACGGATGTTGCAACAGTCGGTCGACGCGTTGTT
>JBGTHU010000325.1:0-4317 GCA_041745975.1 Mariniblastus sp. | reverse complement strand
ATCTCCATGAACGGCAGCCGGAATGGGTAGACGTACGGAAAACTTACCAGCCTCGATCGATGCATAGCAGACTTCCCAGATTGAATCGTTGGCCTCGGCATAGACTTGCTGGTAATTTGCCAAATCGGCATCAGATTGAGTATACTGTCGGCGAGATTTGAGTCGGGTCTTAAATCGGTCGCGAGGATAAGCCAACTCGATACAGATTTGTCCGGCAAAGGGAGCGGTTCCCGTGACCGTCAATTCGTTCCCAGCTCTGACTGAGTCCATCGATTCAATCGGAACGGGTTCGGGGCGGTCGAGTCTCAAGAGGGGGTCACCGTATAGCTGCATCATTTGCAGATGCTCCCAGCATTCTTCTTGCAGCAAGTCAGGGGCAGGGCTGGCGACCTTGCCGACGCCCTGAATCATCTGGCGAATAAAACCAATTCCGGTTGAGGGCAACAGCTCGCTGGATTGTTCAGAGATTGCATCGATGGGAGAACCTCCATGATTGGCCATCAACCTGCGTTTGGCCAGCTTCATTAATTCTCCCAGTGTCTTGGTGTCACCAGAAAAATACTCGTCAATCAGTTCCAATGAAAGTAAGCTCATCGCATAAGGCATAGTGACTCGTGTGCCACTGATCGTGGCGATCGCTCCCTCAGGTTGACTCAGCATTACTTCCGCCAGGCAAGGTTGGCGGTGGTCGATCGCCCCGTTGTAACAAGATAAAAAAATGGCAATCGGATTTCCCTGAGGAGAATGGATTTGAGTGGCTGATTCGATATCCAAAATAGGCAATTCCCCATTGGGGAGTCTAATTTGGTCCAAGCGGGAAGGGGCCCCGTGTCCGATGTAAACCCAAAACAGACATCCTTCATTAAAACGCTCAAGCGTCGTTTGGCAGAACTTACGAGGGTCGGGACAGTAGGGGCTTGACCAATTGGCCAGCGTCATCGAGGTCTGATAGGCGGGTGGAATCAAATCAGTCAAAATCGATTTGGTGACCTGTTCCAAAAGTTGATCGACCAACCCTCCAAAGCCACCCACGCCCGCAACAAAATTAATTCGTTGCCGCCACTGTTGAGACGTGGGCCAGTCTGCACCGAGGTTGCTCTCATACCGAATCACCCGTTCAAGATAGTCTTGTACCGTGGTGGGATCAGCAAAAGGAATCCTGCCCAATGATAGATCGGGTAGGCCATCGTCGTTTAGATCGGCATAGAGAATATCAGTTGCCAACTCCGGTTCGGATCCAAATTTGCTATTGACCACCGCGGGTAAGTAGTGGAGTGGTATAAAAGAAACAGGCAACCCGGATTGGGGTTGGGGCGGGTCGACTACCCGATTAGGCCATTCCCACTGGTGCCGGCGGGCATCAAAAACCCCACTACCCAAGCTCATCCGTTCACCGGTTGGCCCAACCAGACACAAAAACTTGAGCATGCCTCCGGCATCGGCAATTTGAAGCCCCAATTGATGAATCCGGTGACGAAGCTCATGGGCTTGAGCGACAGGAGGGATCACCAAAATCCCATGCCCCTGAGTGGTCCTGTATTCAATCCAACGGGCCAGTGCCGGTTGTAGTTCCTCCGGGCAGACCACCAGACAATCGATCATTTCCAGAGGAAGATGGTATTGAGCATCGGGTCGACCAGCAATATCAGTTGCTGAAGAAAGTCTCTCTAAGGGTTTGTCGACATGGATCGGGTGATTGGCAAAACCAGGCTTCTTTTCGGTGTTTTTGGATGGATAGGTATTCTCAAAATGTTCGGGGTGTTCTGGGTTAACCGAGGGAAGTTCCGAGGGAAGTTGATCAGGCGGGACGCACCCAGTCAAGATTCCAATCGAAATGCAGACAATTAGGAACTCCTTTCCCCAATGCCGCAATGATAAAAGAGCTTGTCGCATGGCAAATTTCCTTTCCGGGACATGCTAATCAAAGTTTGTCAAAAAGAGAAGGTTGAAATTACCGTTTCGATGAAGATGATGCATTTCATTTGGGATTTTGATCGAAAATAGTCACTTAGCCCTTCGTTGGAGCGTCATTATTGGGTATAATTAGCGATGAGAGATTTGCGGTGAACGATTTTCGATTAAAATTGAACTGCGAACTAAGACTCTGTTTGAAAACGGACCTACCCCTTGTGAGGTGGGCGACGCATAGGTTCCGACCCATTTTCAAACAGAACTTAGGCAACCTTTATGGGGAGAGATCTTACCTCGATCGCAATAATTGGCTCAACAATTGGTCTGATTAACCGTCCAGGATTGGACAATTAAAATGCATGGGGATGATCCGATTTTCTCCCGGAATCATTTTTGGAATTAAATATCGAGGGGCCAGGAGGTCCATAGCGAGTGTCTGACGATTTAACTAACTACTTTACCAAACGGCCAACTCCTAAACTGACGCCGATCGATGATGATGTGCTCGATCTGCTGAAAGAGCTCGAGGACGATTCGACCGAATCGGATTTAACCGATCCTTCCGCGACTTCGGCAGAAGGCTCTGATAAACCGCCGCAGGAGACTGGTGTTGCTGCCGGAATTGCCGAACAGGAATTATCCGATCTAACCCTGGAAATTGATTGGGGCACCCCGCCGCCGTCTTCAAAGAAATCTTCGGTGAACCCGATCGATTCGAAATTGCCCTCACAATCGACTGCCCAATCAACCACCCAACCGAAAAGCCCTCAACTCTCAATGGCTAAAGAAGAATCATCACCATCCTCGCCGGTTAAGACTGAAAAAAGAACGGGACTGGACTCAGAGCCCGTCGACATTTCATCGACACCAACGACACCATCGGGCGCCTCAAAAAAGAAAGGTAAAACCGGGAGCAATTGGGATTCTTTATTGAACATGTTGGGCCTTAAGCAAGAGGCGGCACCCGAATCCGAACCGACACTCGAACCCACCGAGCTCGTGTCGGAAGGATCTGACGTTGTCAGTCCCAGTGGAAGAGAGGTCACCAGTCCAAATGTTTTGCAAAAAATGTTTGCCGCAAAACCTCCTGCTGATGATTTGTTCAACGTATTTGGTGAACCCACGGCGGCCGCCAGTTCCAGTTCGGATGAAGACCTTGACGATTTGGAAGATCTGTTTGATGACTTGGATGAGGGCGATTCCGAAGACGAAATAGGAGTCGGGGATGAATTAGAGGATTGGCCCGCAGCGCCACTGCTCAATTTAGAAACTGATCCATTCGGCTCGTTGTACGATCCTCTCGATAGCTGGGATGTTAATGACGAAGACGACAATGACGATGATGAAGATTTTGATGATGAAGATCAGTTAGAAATTGATGAAATCGATATTGATCTTGAATTTGTTGAATTCGAAATCGAAGAGTTAGATACCGGAAACCGGCGCCGTTCCTCAAAGGGGAAATCGGAGAGGGTGGAGCGGTCCGTCGAAGAGGATTCTGATCGCCCACAACGTCGTCAACCGGTCCGTGATTCAGATCGAAGTTCGCGATCAAACGAGAGCAGCAGTTCCTCTCGTGCGGGCAACCGCCATCCGCAGCGAAGTAAACGTGATCGCGACAATGAGGGGACACGAGACTCAAAAAGGACTTCCTCCCGAACCGCCGGATCTACCTCCGCCGGATCTACCTCCGCCGGATCTCCCTCCGCCGGTAGTATCCCAAATGATGAATCCACTGCCCGTCACAAAAGCGAACCGATACGCAGTCTTGAGGGGGGGTTCGGAGCAGGCATCTTTGACTTTGTTGACGACGATGAGCGACCGCAGGAAGCGAGCTCCAATTTCCGCGAGAAAGCGGAAAAGGGTCGCAAGCGTCGCCGAAAACGAGGGCCTTCCGAAAGAGACGAAAGAGACGGAAGGGACAAGAGAGACGAGGTAGAATCATCACTTGCATCCCCCTCGGCCAGGACTGATTTCAACGATCCCCCCGATGAATTTTTCGATGAGATCGGCTGGCAGCCTGATCACAAACGTAGCTCAGCCGACAAACCAGTCGCTGACGTTTACGATAGTCGACGCCCCGAAAAAAACAAAAAACGCAAAGACGATTCACTCGATGTTGCTGACAATTCGGAAGTCGGTGATGATGAGGAAAAACGAAAGCGAAAGAAGCGCCGTCGAGGCAAAAAGAGGTCGGAAACCGAATCTGAAACTGTATCTGAATCCATTGTCGGTCGAGATCAAGAATCCACTGATGCCAAGCAAGATCGAGGGCGAAGTCGAAAGAAACACGTCGACAATGACGATGATGACTCCAATTCAAATTTGGAAAGATCAATCAGCCAACTGAAGAATCCCTCTAAACAAAATCGAGGTTATTTTGGGGATTGGGATGATGAGGCCGAC
>JBGTHU010000324.1:0-1702 GCA_041745975.1 Mariniblastus sp. | reverse complement strand
GCTTGGCCAACTCCAGAAGTGCAAAAACAACGGCCGCTTCACCTTGAGCAAAAATCGCCTTAGCTTGCTCGGCATTGATGCTCGGAAGCTGTTCAACTGGTATAATCGACTTTGGTTGAGAATCCGTACTCGACATGCAATATAGGAACCAAATTTCAGCAATTTACACCAGACCAACTTCACTCGGCTGAAGTGTTACTAAATTTTTAATTTGACTCAATTGGCGGAAATCGTTGTGAGGTCTTGTCTCGTGCCGTTGCACTTCATTTCAGGCACCTATCACTTGCCAATTCCTAAACTGAGGACCACTAATCAAATCCGCCGATTTAACACACCAAACACACCACTCACAGGAGGTTTCTAAATGAATAAACGAACAAAAAGCCATGAAATCTACCGGCGGGCCAAGGAATTAATGCCCGGCGGAGTCAATAGTGCCGCTCGGGCATTTGGTGCCGTCGGCGGTGAACCGATCGTATTTCAATCAGCCGAAGGTGCTTGGCTGGAAGATGTTGACGGCAATCGTTACTTGGACTACATCGGTTCCTGGGGCCCGATGATCTTGGGCCACCAGCCACCGGCTGTCAAGGAAGCCGTCCATGCGGCGGTCGAGCGCGGATCGAGCTTTGGGGCTCCTACCGAAGCCGAAAATCAATTGGCCGAACTAATTATTGATGCCGTTCCATCCGTCGAAATGGTGCGGTTGGTCAATTCGGGTACCGAGGCGACCATGAGCGCCTTGCGCGTTGCCCGCGGATACACCGGACGTGAAAAAATTGTCAAATTCGCTGGGAATTATCATGGCCATGTCGACAGCTTACTGGTCGCCGCCGGCAGCGCCGCAGCGACCCTTTCCGTTCCCAATTCACCAGGGGTTACTGCAGGAACCACACAAGATACTTTGGTGCTGCCCTATAACGATCCTGCGGCCGCTGAGGAACTGTTTAAGCGTTGCGGTGATCAGATTGCAGCTGTGATCCTGGAGCCGGTCTGCGGTAATATGGGATGCGTGATCCCTACCGATGAATTTCTGCAAGCCCTCCGAACGTTGACGAACCAGTCTGGATCGGTGCTGATTTTTGATGAGGTGATGTGCGGATTCCGCGTCGCCTACGGAGGGGCTCAACAACGGCTGGGTGTGACCCCCGATATGACAACGCTGGGAAAAATCGTCGGTGGCGGTCTGCCGCTGGGTGCTTTTGGTGGCCGACGAGAGATCATGCAACATGTCTTGCCCGCCGGTAAAGTTTTCCAGGCGGGAACGTTATCCGGCAACCCCATCGCCACGGCTGCGGGAATCGCCACATTGAAATTGCTCCGTGATGAACCGCCCTATGATTATCTGGAAACGATTTGCAATCGACTGGAAACAGGCATCGCAGCAGGGCTCTCCCAGACCGAAATCGAATTTTGCATCAACCGAGTTGGAAGTATGTTGACTTTGTTTTTTCATCCGGGCCCGGTAACGGATTGGGAATCGGCCGCCCGCTGTGATGTGTCTCGTTTTGCCAATTATTTTTGGGGGCTGATTGAGCGAGGTATCTATATGCCCTGCAGTCAATTCGAAGCCCTGTTTGTTTCCGCCACACATACTGAGGCCGATATTGACAATACCGTTCAAGCGATTATCGAAGTCGCAGGTTCGCTGTTGGACGTCTCGTAGAACAACTATTCTCAATGATCTTTAGCAAATGGGTTCGCG
>JBGTHU010000323.1:0-15118 GCA_041745975.1 Mariniblastus sp. | reverse complement strand
GAACAAGCTTCCCATAAACCATAGGGCTGGCTGTTTCGCGGTGACACCGTTGCGGACGGTGTACCAGAGACCGCCATAAAAGATCGCACCCAGTAAAAGACCTGCGGTAGCAGCGAAAAAAAGCGTCATCGTTTCATTCATGATCATGTTCCTCATTCTCGTCCTCTAACATCGCGTTTTGTTCCTTGGAGACCCACAACCAGGCATTGAAGCATCCGATCGTAAGCCCCGCCACAAGCAGAGCCAGCGTCCAGGAGCGTTCCTGCCAATTTTGTTTGTCCAGCCACAGGCCCAGCGCTGCGCCTAAAAGGGTCGGAATCGCAATCGACCAACCGATCAAGCCCATCATCCCCAGTCCATACCAAACGCCAGGGGTGGGATTGCGTCGTGCCTTTAATTTGCGGGCGGCCTTAGTGCCAATCTGACGACTTAAGGTCGAGGGCGGTTTCGGTTGCGGTTGGTCCTGATCTTTATTCATGATGAAAATCTACCAAACGACGAATGAAGCCACTTTCCATTCTGGCCAACACGGAGCGGACACTTTGTTCATGTTCGTCAAGTGTCAAAAACTCTCGTTCTACCGCTAC
Organism: Mariniblastus sp.; assembly: GCA_041745975.1. GTDB lineage: Bacteria > Planctomycetota > Planctomycetia > Pirellulales > Pirellulaceae > Mariniblastus. The sequence continues at coordinate 14,531 of JBGTHU010000323.1, read as the reverse complement.
TCGCAGTTCACTGAGTTCCGTCCCACCGATTGCGTTACGCACGGAAATAAGCACATCCAACCCGGATTTGATCAGCACCCCTTCATCGACCGCCAGATAAATCTCTTCCTCCTCGTCGGTCGCTACTTCTAAAATTCCTGGCACCAGTGCAGCGGCGCAGTCGAGTCGCTGAGGTAATAGGCCGAACGAGCCCGCACCGGTTTCGGCCACGATTCGAGTTATGTTGGTTTTCCAAGTAAACACCTGAAACGGCAATAGCACTTTAAGCGTCATCAGCAACTGAGGCATGTTGGGCTTTCTGCTGAGATTTTTCGGGTGGTTTGGCTTCGTCAATTTTTCCGATCATGTACAATGCACTTTCCGGATAATCTTTGAATTCATCATTGAGGATACGTTCACAACCATCCAGCGAATCTTCCAAGCTGACCAGTTTTCCTTCAATACCGCTGAACTGTTTGGTGACAACAAACGGCTGCGTGAGGAATCGTTCCAGTCGCCGGGCGCGAGCGACTATGTTGCGGTCTTCCGGCGAAAGTTGTTCCAACCCCAGCATGGCGATGATGTCCTTCAAATCTTCGTATTGCGCAAGTGTCTTGCGAATGTCTTGTGCGAGCCGATAATGTCGCTGGCCAACGACGCCGGGGGTAGCCATTTTGGAACTTGATTGCAACAGATCCACCGCAGGATACAGCCCCTCACTGGCCCGTTTTCGAGAAAGTACTAACGAGGCGGAAAGGTGCGAAAAGGTATGCACGGCAGCCGGATCAGTCAGATCATCTGCCGGCACGTATACCGCTTGGATCGAAGTGATCGCGCCGGTATCGGTATTGGCGATACGCTCCTGGAGGGCTGAGAGCTCGGTTCCCATGGTTGGCTGATATCCCAGACGCGAAGGCATTTGGCCCATCAGCCCGGAAACTTCCATGCCGGCCTGAATGAAGCGAAAAATATTGTCGATCAGCAACAGTACGTCACGTTGCTGGTCGTCACGAAAGTATTCCGCCATCGTCAACGCCGAATGTCCCACTCGAAAGCGACTTCCAGGCGGTTCGTTCATTTGGCCAAAAACCATGACCATGTTGGTAAGCACACCGGCCTCTTTCATCTCGCGGTAAAGTTCTTCTCCTTCCCGAGATCGCTCGCCAATGCCGCAAAAGATACTGACCCCCTCATGTTGGCCAACCATGTTGTGAATCATTTCGGTCAGCAAGACCGTCTTGCCCACACCCGCTCCACCGAACAGCCCCGCCTTCCCGCCGCGTTCCAGCGGCACCAGCACATCGATAACCTTGATCCCTGTTTCGAAGACCTCCGATTTGGTGGATCGTCTGGCGAGCGGGGGAGGTGCCCGATGGACACTGCGCCATTGGACATCGGTGGGTTGCGACTCCCGATCGATAGCATTGCCGAAAACATCGAACATTCTCGACAGAACCCCGTTGCCAACTGGGGCTTGAAGTGGCTCGCCTGTATTGCGGATCTTCATCCCTCGGGCGAGACCTTGCGTGGGAGTCAAGCCGATGGCCCGGACCTGCCGTGGATCAAGTTGAACGAGTACTTCCATCACGATTTCCTCGTCTTGGCCCGCTCGCAATACCGAATAAATTGGTGGCAACTCCTCTTCGAAGTGAGCGTCCACCACACTCCCGCGAACGGAAACAATGGTGCCGTAATGTGAGGTTTCTAAGTCACGATTCATCGACTTTCCTTAGTTGTACAGCGCCAGTTTCTTGAGCGACAAGGGGCTAGCCGTCGGCAAATCTGGCCCAAAAACAGCGCCTAGCGCCTCGCCGCTCACTTTGCCAATAGCTGCAATAGCTGCCCATTTTTCCAAAATTTGAACCGAACCTAGCGCTGTTCAATTAAGAAGACAAAAACAACGGGACGGTTGGAATTCGAAAAACGGCTCCGTCCTCTTTGTCTCCACATTTAAATGGATGATTCTATGCTACCTCAGCTGGAACGCCATCGAATAAACCACCATTGATCAATGGTGGATTCAACCAGAAGTAGGATGTGTAAAGTCGGCCATCATGTTGCGTTTTTTCCAGTTGACCAAACGCCCTTTTGATGAATCGGAAGCCAATCCAACTATCCCGCCGACGAAACACACCACGCATTTCGATTTACTTTTGGCTCATTCTATGCGTAAGACATTCGGATTTTGCATTACATCATAAGAAAATGTAGATGGCTGTGGAGGTAGTCGGGATGGTATTGACTCGCTGGCACAACGAATTACTGAAGCACGACTTCATGTTGAGAATATTCAACTAGTCTCAACAGCCATGCGGTTCGCTCCCTGCCGGCTCGAAGCCGTTCAGACCGCTGTTGAACTGTCCATTCGTTAGCGATTCGTTTCGCTCGGAGTGCGATTACTGTATTGGAGATATTTTGGTTGAGATTGCCAGTCTCTCCCGTCCAATTTACGGTCAATTTTTTACTTTTCTGACCTTGTGTTGAAGTACTTCGTTTACCAAATTCCCAATTTTGTTTAGAGACCATGGAGGCATCCTTTACTCAAGCGGTTGTTGAAAAACTGCATTTTTTTAACGTTCACGGGTAGTTGGCGCCTCACAAAAATAGCGACAATGGTACGTTTTTATGAAACGTGCAGTTGAGATAGAACTGATTGTCACCTTTTCGACTGCTTTAGAAAATCGTGAAAAACACGAAACCGATCTAGCTGTTTCCACCATGCCGCAGCGTTATTGCGACTTGCTGGCCATCTGTAAAAACGGGAGTACGAAGAGTGGTTGTATCACCTCGGATTCTGTGGGAACACTGGCTGTTGCATTGCCGTGGTCTCATCCACCATGTTCCTTCCATTCTTCTCTCGATTCCTAATGAACGTCGCTAAGAGTAGAAATACTCTATCGGGTGATGTGTTATTGGGTTGTCGACGGCCCACAATACTTCACAACGTTAATGTCCCAACTCTCTTAGAAAGAAAACGATGATGAATAAAAAATTATTACTAATGGCCACAATTGTCGCGACATCCTGCCTGTTTCTCGACAACAACGAAGCTCAAGCACAAGGCTGGCGAAATTACAATCACGGTTCGAGCCAGCGGGGGAGAAACACTCGTGTTTACAGCAATGCAGCGAATCGTGGTTTTGTTAATCCCCGAGGCTCACAAGGCTTTCAAACTTTCATTCCGCAACACAACAATTGGTCGCAATTGAGAATTTATAGTCAATACGGCTATCCCAGTACTTATGGCTACGGTAGCCAATTCAGCAACAATCAGGTTTACCGCTATCCCAGTGGATATGGTTACGGCAACAACTTCAACTATGGTAACCGTTACGGCTACGGCAACAGTTACGGCTACGGCAACAGTTATGGCTACGGCAGCAACTACCGCAACTATGGTTTTCAACAGGGTACCGGAATCCGCGTAGGGAGTGGCACCAGTGGATTGGGCAACAGTGTTTGGCGTTTTATGTATTAACAACAATTTGAGTTTTACAGGGCCATTGGATCGCTATAATTCGGCTATCCTCGCCCCGATAAAGGTCCTCTGGGAGATTCTTTGGTGTCAATGCCATCGATATCCTTGGGGGCTTATTTTTTGGCAAAAAAATTTCCGATGACGTTTTAGCGAGATTGTTGAATATTGCCGTTTTGGAACAGAAGCTGAGAAATGAATCTGGTAAAAAACAGGCCGTAAAGGTGACCAACCGTAAAACGCGACCAGTCGTAAAAGATTGCCGGGCTTTCTCGCGAGTCTGGTGCCGCTGGCGGTTGCTTGGCAACACATGTGCGGCGCGAAAAACGCATCGGTTAATACTGGATAAAAATATTAGTTTCTCCAACGTGAAACCACAAAACGAGTGTCTGGCAAACGTTCTCAGGCTGCATCCGGTTTTCTCAGGCTGCGTCCGGTTGTTCTGGTAACGGTTACTGCTGGCGAATGGTTTTATGACAATGAACCCTCCAATCCACAAATTTACCGGTGATCGGTACGTCAAGGCTCTGCAGAAACAATTGCTTGCCTCTTGACATTTTGAGAGCGGGCAGTTCGAATGTGAAGAGTAGTGCAGGGGGTGAGCGAAGCCAATTTCCGTCCATTACATTTCAATATTCTCCAATTTTGATCGGGTGTCCTCGATCCTGACTGGCTGTGATATTCGGATGGTAGAATGTTCGAACGCCCATGCCATCATGGCGTATTCATAGTGATTAAAACATGAGTATTGAGTTTAAATTGATTTTGGTGGTGGTGGACATTGAACGGTCGGGGAAAGTTCTTGATGCTGTCCTTGCCAGTGGTGCTACGGGGGCAACCATTTTGGGGCAAGGCAAGGCCATTGGGTTGACGGAACACACGGAAATCTTATCTCAGAAACTTTCAGGCTAGGACATTCGTCCTGCTTTAATTTGAAATTAAGCCACTATGTTTTGGATCGATACAACAATCCTAGTCGGAAGTATTCTGCTTTTATTGGGTGTTTTATCGAACAAGTTCTCTGCTCGCTTGGGGATGCCGGGACTGGTTGCATTCTTGGTGTTGGGGATGCTTGCAGGTTCCGAGGGGATTGGCGGAATCGATTTTGAAGATTACGTGCAAGCCCATGCCATAGGGACCTTCGCTCTGGTCGTTATTTTGTATAGTGGCGGTTTAGCAACTCCCCTTTCAGCGATTCGGTATGCGTGGAAACCGGCAGGCCTGTTGGCTACGATAGGCGTGTTCATTACGGCATTAGTAACTGGACTTGCGGCGGCATGGATACTTAACATACCACTTGCGCTCGGTCTTTTGTTAGGTAGCATCGTCGGTTCAACGGACGCTTCAGCTGTCTTTTCGATTCTAAGAGCTGGGGGGATCAATATTCGACGTTCTTTGGCGGACACACTCGAGGTTGAAAGTGGTTCAAACGATCCGATGGCAATCTTTTTGACGATCGGTTTGATTCATTACCTGACAGGCGAATTGACGAGCGTAACGGGAGCAATTTTTTTATTGGCTAACCAGTTGTTCGTTGGGCTTCTGATGGGGATGGTGGTTGGGTATGCTGCGGTCTGGATGCTTAACAAGGTCTTTCTGGATGTTTCCGGTCTCTATCCGATCATGGCGATGGCATTTGGTTTGATTTCTTACGGACTGGCGGCAGACCTTGGAGGAAGTGGGTTTTTGGCGACCTACTTGACGGGAATTGTCGTTGGCAACAATCGAATACCGTTCAATCGCGGTATCCAAAGCTTCCATGATGCTACGGCGTGGTTGGGGCAAATCATGATGTTTATCCTATTGGGCTTGTTGAGTTTCCCTAGTCGTTTAGTCGAGGTTTTTCTCCCCGGTTTGGCAATTGCAGGAGTATTGATGTTCGTGGCAAGGCCTGTTTCAGTCTTTGTTTGCTTGTGTCGTACGAGATTTTCCTGTAAGGAAAAGCAATTCTTATCTTGGGTCGGCCTAAAAGGAGCGGTTCCAATTACATTGGCAATATTTCCTTTAATGTCCGGTATCGAAGATGCGTCCATTCTGTTTGACGTGGTCTTTTTTATTGTTTTGATCTCAGCGGTCTTGCAAGGCTCCACTCTCAAATGGATGGCTCACCATCTCAAATTGGATGTTCCCCCCAAGCGGGAACCTCCAATCACACTTGAGATCAGTTCGCTTCACGACGTCGAAGCGGATATTGTGGATTACTACATCGATGCTGACACTAAAGTGGCTGGGAAACAAATTCGAGACTTGGCGTTGCCCGAGGAAGTCGTGGTTGCACTGGTCGTCCGCAAGCGGCATAGTTGTCTTCCCAAAGGACGTTTTCTGATCGAAGCGGAAGATCACGTGATTGTGATCGTTAACCGAAATGTACGTCAAGTTGTCGATCGCATTTTTTCTCGCTCTTCAAACGACAAGGCGGCAACGGAATGGCCTGCCGATGTTGAGTTCCCACTCCTTGGAGAGGTGCGATTGAGCCAATTATTTGAGTTTTACAGTATCAAACTCAATGGGCCTGCCGATACCACCCTCGATCGATGGATATTCGATCAACTTTCTGCAAAAGAGGTAGCTGTGGGCATGATAGTCGAATCTAATGGGGCAAGGTTTCGAATGCGCGAAGTTGGCCCGACAAAAAAGATCCTTCTTGTCGGATTGACTTTTCTTCCTGAGCAGTTCTATGGCGACAACGTTGAAAATGAAAACTCGAAAGCGGAGTTGACGAATTCTACCCAAGTCGATGTCAATAAGGGAACAAAAACGAATTTGATTAGGGAAGCGCCTCAAGTTGATTCTGTGGTTCCCTCGAACATTGAAAAAAAACGGAAGCTTGGGTAATTTGCTTAGGTAAATCGTGAAGGCAATTCACGACAAAGACCGACATCAAACTCGCTTCAAAATCCGAATTGTCAAAACTTCTCTTACCCCGTCAACTGAGCCGAAAATACGCATCAGCGCCACGTGTTCTTTGGCTTGGGGGTTTCTCTGAGTCGTTGGTTTATCCACTTGTTTTAGGGATTACCAAATTGCGTGGACTCATTTCGCCTGCGAATTGTGTGTGGCAAAATCCGCCAGCCAACTATCAGAGTTCCTTCGATATTTCTCAGTCACGAAGGGAACTATAGTTCTGTTGTGAGCAGAGCAGACGCAAATTTTTGTTTACGCTACCGCAGGTGTGGAAATTTGCTCAATGACTCTTGCCGCCAACAGATAAGGAGACGACATGAAAATCGAAACAAGGAAGAAGGCTGGAGAGCCTTGCTGCACAGGGACAGTAGTTGGGGTCTCAGGCGACCAATTAACTACGACCGGTGACAAAGGGGAAAAAAACCACTATACGGTGGCCAGCGACGCCAAAATCACTTGCCAGGACAAACCAGGCAAATTGAAGGACCTCAAAAAAGGGTCAATGGTTAGCATGACGATGTGCCAAGACGACAAAAACAAAATTTTGGCCATCGATTGCGATTAGTTAATCTTTGAACTAGTGACTCATTAGTTCAAAACGTGCTGCGAACTTACATTGCGCAGATGATTGGCTAAAACGCGTTTCATTCCTTTGCAAACATTCGCAGCAAGCGACAGAGTGGTGTCAATCGGATTGTCCGAACGAACCAATTTTATTTCTTTTTCAAGAACACTAAGGATTTTATATTATGAGAATCAAAAATTTCGCGATCACAGCATTTGCAACACTTATGTTAAGCGGTTCGCTAATTGGACAGCAAACTCAACCGCCAAGAACACAAGATCGCCAATCTCAAACTCAGCAGGACCGGAATACTCGCGATGGTTCACAAGCGAAAGATCAAACTTTCGCGGAAATCTTGGCCATCTGCAATCAAGAACAGGTTCTCCTTTCGCGTTTTGCCAAAGACCAAGCGAACCACTCGGAAGTCAAGGCTTTGGCGGGAACACTAGAGAAAGAGCATCAGAACAACTGGGAGCAACTCAAGCGATTTTCACCGCAGATCGCAACGAACAGCAACACCTCCGACCGTGCCGATCGGACCGAAACCTCTTTTCGAACCGAAACTGGTAATCAGGCCGAAGCCGACAAGCGGAACGAATCGAGTTTTGCGCGTGTAAACGATCAAACTTCAAAACTTGACTTCGTAGAGCTACAACAAGAAATTTCAACCCAATGCTTAAAAGATAGCAAAGAAATGCTTAACTCAAAAGAAGGAATCGAATTTGATAAGTGTTTCGTCGGAATGCAAGTTGCCAAGCATGCAAGTATGCAATCGACGTTGACAGTGCTGAACCGCCATACCTCGGGTCCACTTCAAGCACTGGTTAAATCAGAATTGGAAATGAACTCTAAGCACATGAAAGCTGCAATCAACTTGATGGAAAAACTTGCACAAAGCGATTCGACAAATTCTTCACGATAATCGAAGTGATTGATGGCAAACAGTTTTGCTCGATGAACAGACAACCATGATTAAAGGCAAGAGCGGAATCTAGGGTGAGGCGTTGATTCATTCAGCGCCCTCACACTAGGCTCTGTTTGAATCGGGAGCAAAGCTTACTCCGGCAAAACGGATGGGCTTGGGATGGGCTTGGCAATCGCTTTTCCTAAATGAATTGCTCCCTATTCAAACAGAGCCTAGCGTCAAACTTTTATCAATTCAAAACGTTCCGAGTCCCTACTTACAACATTTTTAACAAGGAAAAAGACATGAGAAATTTTGCGTTTATACTACTGGTCGCAGTAGCTTTTTGTGGCTGTGACAGCGCGACTCAATCAAGATATGATCGTGACACAGAGACGACGTCATTGAGCGATGAGTCTGACCGCATACAGTCGGTAAAAACTCCATTTGATCAAAACGAGAATAAAGCGGACATCGACACCACGGCCGAAATTCGCCGACAAGTTGTCGATTCCGAAATGTCGACCAACGCCCACAATATCAAAATCATCACCCAGAAAGGCAAAGTGACTTTGCTGGGACCGGTGCAATCGATCGCGGAAAAGCAGCAGATTGAAGTTATCGCCTTGGCCGTTGCTGGCAAGGGCAATGTCGACAATCAACTGGAAGTTCAGCTTTAATAACCTCTTAGGAGTCTGTCCGGATATCCCGGAAAAATTGAGCCCCTTTAGGCGCTTGCCGCGAGCTAATCACAAGCGATTTGCGGCCTTTCGGATGAACCGTGGCAGGATTAAGGCATCATTGTCATCTCGTTCTTTCATGAATGCGAAACAACTAATGCCGCACGTCCAAGCCAGGTGACGCGTATGTCAATTGGCTCTTTATTGATTACTTATTGTTTTACCAACTTACAAGGAACATTTGATGTCTACCACTATATTTTGCACAGCCAATTCCAAACAAACAGAAACCATCATTCGCAATTTGCAAGCGGCCGGTTTCCCGGGTAATGATATTTCTGTCTTATTGGCAGATAAAGCAGGGACCCGAGACTTGGCGATCGAACACAATACCAAGGCTCCCGAAGGCGCAATCACTGGCGTTAGCGGCGGCGCTATTCTTGGCGGTACGCTAGGTTGGTTGACCGGCATCGGTGCGTTGGCCATTCCAGGCCTCGGACCGTTTATTGCCGCAGGACCTATTTTGGCGGCGCTCAGTGGAGCTGCGATCGGTGGTGCCGTTGGCGGATTAACCGGCGCTCTGATTGGCATGGGAATGTCGGAATTCGAAGCAAAACAGTTTGAAAGTAAGGTTAAGTCTGGTAGCGCGCTGATTTCGATTCAATCCGAGAATAGCAAAGATACCGAAAGGGCCACCGAAATCTGCGAAAACGCGGGTGCCACCGACGTGACCACCTCGACGGCCGTTTCCGTTCCAAGCAGCGACCTAGACCAGCACGCATAAATGCCGACGGCGTAGAAGTTTACGAACGATTGCGCGGCTGGACATTGGAGGCGACTTTAAGGGATTTTACTCAAGGAATAAACATGACGTTGGCAACACGTTACTACCTATATATTGACGAAATTTGGGCAGCGCAGTTGACAACACACGTCCTGCTTGAGGAATAAAAAATTTAATTACTTTTAACGAATAAAAATGAGGACTAAACGATGATAAACCAACAGACACTTCAAGGTAATTGGCACGAAATCCGCGGTAAGCTGAAGAGCAAATGGGGTTCACTGACCGATGATGACGTCAAAGAGTTTGATGGCAATGTTGAAAAACTGATGGGCAAGATCGAAAAAAGAACCGGAGCAGCACGTGAAAGCATTGAACAGTTTTTCGATCAGTTTTCAAAGAATGGTACTTCGATGGTCCATCGAGCCGGAGAGACCATCCGCGATTACGCTCAACAAGCGACCGAAGCGGTGCAAGAAAAATCCCAGCAAGCTGCGGACTCGATTCGCGAAGGCTATGCGGAGGTCGAAGACCGAGTGCGTGAAAGCCCCACCCAATCGCTGGCCGTTTGCTTTGGAGCTGGCGTGATCACCGGTGTGGTGGTCAGCCTGTTGTTGCGGAGCCGTTAAGAGTCGTTCACTTTAATGCTTGGAAATGCTGGCGCGAGGGAAAGAGGATGCATTGGCATCGCTATCTCCCCCGCCCAGCAACCGGGCTTCAACTCAATATTTCTAATGAAAGCCATTAACCATGAGTACGGTACAAAAAATGAAACCCAACCAAAAATCCGCGATTCCAGTCCAGGAGCAAGCTGCCGGATTGGTAAGCGATTATCCTATCTCCTCGTCCTTGGTCGTTTTTGGGGTCGGACTGTGGGCCGGGATTGCCCTCGGGGGGCTGCTGAGCGGACCGGGGGCTCCTCCGACCCTGGGGCGAAGAACGGAACTGGCGGCTGACCAACTGGGACGGCAGGTGTTGGGTGCGATCGCCGGCGTCTTGCCCGCATCCTTGGCAAAACACATTTCGGCTTAGCCCCGTGTCAAAAAAAATAACCGCAGGGCGCTCGATGCAAGATTCGGTGGAAACCAAAGCCATTCTCCGCCAGATGGAAGAGGTGCGTCGTGATTTGGACGACGGAGCCCAGGAAATCGTCGAGAGCGCTCGCGATCTGGGCGAGTGGCGACATTATGTAAAAAACTACCCCTGGACCTGTATGGGGATTGCTTTCACAATCGGATACCTGATTGTTCCCCGGCGTCGATTAGAATTGCATACCGCCAACCGGAAGCAGGCCGACCTGGTCGATCACAGCCCACAGCTGACAAAGTCATACCGGTCGTCTGCAGGTGGCATCGGCAGCGCCGTCAAAGTATTTGCAGGCAATCTCTTGTGGCGAAGCGCATTGTCGTATGCAGCGCGACAAGCCAAACAGTACTTAGAATTGCAATTCAACCCATTACCCCCGGAGGATGGAGCATGAAAAATCGAATAACCGACGACTTGCTGGGCTCAACGCCCCGCGGCTCCCAGTCGCCAACGCGTTCCAGCAATATGTTACAGACAACTCAGAAACAACTGCAACGAGGGAGACAAGCGATTGAATCGTATGTTCAAAAGCACCCCGTGGTGGGAATGAGTGGGGCAATTCTTATAGGAGTGATTTTCGGATGGATCAGCAAACGAAGGTAGTAAATCGCAATGGCGTACCCGAGATCGAATCGCAGGGCTTGGCTGGAGACGTCAACACATTCGTCAGCGATGTGTTGACATTGGCGGAGTTGCAGTCGCAACTACTGAATGCCGACATCCGGGAGTTCGCTGGACGAGTCTGGATTCTCAGTCTGGTGTTGATCGGCGGATTGGCACTCGGACTGGCCTGCCTTCCTATTGCTTTGCTGACCGTTGCACTTGGACTGGTTCAATTACTGGGGATCTCCTATTTTACAGCATTTCTGATCGTTGGGGTTGTTGCAGCAATCGGCAGTGCGCTCATGTCCATTGTCGGCTGGATACAAATTTGTCAACGAACCGTGGTGTTGCGACGATCATGGGCCGAATTCGCGCGGAACTTGCGTTGGATCAAGAAAGTGTTCACAAGCAAACGACTCCGATAACAAACAAAAAAAGGACGAGGGGCAATCCCGAGATCGGCCCCTGTCCTCTTTATCTTCCTTATCTTCCTTATCTTCCTTATCTCTCTTATCTCTCTTGTCTTTCTTATCTCTCTTATCTCTCTTGTCTTCTTCAGACAATTAAGTCAGATTAAGTCAGACTAAATGCGCAGGCCACCCGGTCGGCGTCCAAAGATAAATGACAACACGGCCAACACCAGAAAGACCACAAAAACAATCTTGGCGATTCCTACGAAGGAGCCGGCAATCCCTCCGAATCCCAAAACAGCGGCGATTAATGCAATCACCAAACATGCGATAGCTAGTTGTAACATAGGTAACTCCTTGATTAAAAAACGTTTCCTTGATGCATGAATGGCGAAGTGCCATTTCCTAAATAGACATCCAAAACTTAATTGAATGCTATAAATATATTCTCGACCCCGTGAATTAGTAATCGAGAAGAGCATGAAAGCCACTTGGCGGAAACCACTAGCACAAAAAAACGAAGCGTCCACGGGTCGTAAGGGAGGTCGAGGCTTCTGCCGAAACAATAATTACCCAACATGTTACGTTAACCAAGCCTTGTCTCGACAGAAGCCTCGACCTCTCGACAATTTCCACCAATTTGGTAAAGCGTCACAGACTCGTGATCGGTTAGGCATTTTCCAACATCCACATGATTGCCAATCGGCTCAATTCGGCCCCATTTTTTGCCCCCAGCTTGCGTTTGATGTTTTCGCGGTGGGTGTCAATGGTATGGGTGCTCAAGAAAAGCTGGTCGGCGATGGTGCTGGTAGGCACGCCGGCGCCGATCAGCTTAAAGATTTCCAGTTCGCGATCGGTAAGCTGGTCGATGGGTTCTTGGGTTTCGCTCCTTTTGCCCAGCGCCTGGCTGACCAATCGCTGTGTCAATTCCAAACTGGCGTAACGTTCGCCATCAATCACAGTGCGAATGGCCTCGACTAATTTCTCGTTTGATTCTTGCTTATTGAGATAACCGAGAGCACCAGCCCGCATCGCCCGTTCTGCATACAGGGACTCTTGAAAAGCGGAAACCACCAATATTTTGACGGTCGAGTTGCGAGCATTGATTCGCTTGATCAACTCAATTCCATCCCCTGATTTTAACGAGATATCGATGATTACCAGATCGGGACAGACCTGCCTAAACAGTTCCATGGCCTCGTCCTCACCGGCCGCTACTCCGCAAACTTCTAAATCGGCTTGAGCAGAAATTCGCATTGACAATCCGTCTCTCACCATCGGGTGGTCATCCACGATCATGATCCGGTGACACGTTAACAGTTTTTTCATAATAAACCCTCCAATGTTGGAACGGTGCAGCGAATCGTTGTACCGTTATTTTGATTATGATCGATTTCCAGAGATCCGCCAAGCATGTTCGCGCGGTATTCCATAATCCGCAATCCAAGACCACTCCCCCTGGAATAAGATTTAGCCGTCAGCAGAGGATCAATACCGCTACCATTGTCGCTAATTTCTAGGACAACTTGATCGACCTGTTGGGAAAGGGAAATCAAAATTTCGGTAGCCCGACTATGCTTAATGGCATTGTTGAGCGATTCTTGAGCGATGCGATAAAGTTGAGTGGCGACGGCGTTGTTGCCAACGATACTGGAGCCCGAAAACTTCAATTGGCATTTGATTTGACCCTGGTCTTTGGTTTCCGACGCAAGTTCCGCGAGTGCCGACCGAAGTCCTTCGGCATCGATTTGAACCGGCATGATCCCGTGCGAGAGTTTATTGACGTGCTGATTGGCTTTTTTCAATCCCAGTGAAAGTTTTGCGGCGGTTTGTTGAAGTTGCTGATAATCTTTCTCAGTAAATACCCGATCTCGGAATTCCGAAGATTCGCTTCGCGTAGCACCACTGAGCCGTTCACACAACGCGCCACAGATTAAAGACAGTCCGGTTAATTCCTGCTGAGTTCCATCATGCAGTTCTTGGCCAATGCGGCGTTGTTCATCGGTGGCAACTTCTAATATATGTTGCTGCAACTGTTTCTGAAGCGAAATGTCTCTCAAGATCGCAGTGTATATATTGAGGTGGTCGACTCTGCTAATGGCCAGATCAACAAAAAAGGTTGATCCATCATCCCGTCTCGCCAGCATTTCTCGGCGATTTCCGATTAAATGTGTGATTTCAACGGAAGCCTGGCTGTCAACCTTCTCATCGTTTTGTTTTAGTTGAATGAATGGAAGCAGTAGCGATAGGTTCTGTCCAATCAGCTGACTTCGCTGGTAATTGAAGAGCGTCTCTGTTGCCAAATTAACGCTTTCGATTTGGCCCATTAGATCGAAAGTGATGATTGCATCGGCAGCGGTGCCGAGAATCGCTTGTAACCTTTCGGCACTTTCGTGAAGTTCCTCGGCGTGGCGGGTGTCGATCTGATGCTGCGCGACTTCGGCCAGTTTACGCTGTGTCAAATCAACGAATGTGATCACCACCCCGCCGACTGACCCGCCAATCGCATGTTCGGAGGTTCGATAGGGTAATATTCGGCGAAGGAAGTAACGGGGTTCGTCGGTCTCAATTTCCCGCTCCACCGGAGTGAGTTTATCAAGTACTTCCTGGCATTCATTTAGCATCTGGTCATCGGCAAACCGCAGGGCAATATCCTGTAGTGGACGACCGATGTCGGTTGCAAGCAGGTTCAGCAAAGCCTTGGTCGGTGGAGTAAAGCGTTTGATATTCAGTTGATCGTCGAGAAAGATCGTGGCGATCTCAGTGCTGGACATGAGATTCATCAAATCATCAGTCGCTTTATCGAGCTCAACCACTTTATTTTCAAGCTGATCATTGATGGTGATCAGCTCTTCATTCAGGGATTGCAACTCTTCTTTTGATGTTTCCAACTCTTCATTGACGGATTGAAGTTCCTCATTCATCGACATGATTTCTTCGTTCGAGGTCTTGAGCTCTTCGTTGGGACTTTCCATTTCTTCAATGGTGCTGTTCATTTCCTCGCTCATCGACTTCAGTTCAAATTCAAGTTGCAGCACCAGTCGCGACTCTTCCTCCAATGTTTTTTCGGTCTCGCTCAGAATCAGTCCGTTGTTTTCATGGCATGCATCTGCGTTAGTTGTTCCGACATCTACAAGGGCC
>JBGTHU010000322.1:0-3658 GCA_041745975.1 Mariniblastus sp. | reverse complement strand
AAATTCTACCGTTTATCGAGCAAAATAATTTGTATGACATGTATCGGATGGACGAACCGTGGGACAGCGAACACAATCTGCAAATCCTGGACAAGATGCCCGCTGTTTATCGATCTCCCAACAGTCAAGCCGGAGCCAACGAAACGACTTACCTGGTAATCGGAGGTCGCAACGGTATCTTTGGTAAAGACGAAGCTGGGAATGCGATTGAAACAAATTTCGGACAAATTACCGATGGATCCAGTAACACGATTATGATCGTTGATGCAGGAGACGATTTGGCCGTTCCCTGGACGAAGCCAGATGAAGGGATCGACCCGGACGATTTTGCAATATGGGATTTTATGGGGCAATTTCCCGGTGGTTTTATCGTCGGTATGGCCGATGGATCGGTTCGGTTTGTTGGCGAATCGATTTCCAAAGTAGTTCTCAAGAACCTGTTCCAGAAAAATGACGGTAGCGTCGTTTCACCCGATGATTATTGATTTTTGCTGGCCTAAATGAAAAACTTAAATCCCTCGGGTCGGCACTATTCCGATTATTTATCGCTTGCCTTGTTGTTGGTGTGGTCGACGGGAATGATTTTTTTAGTGGAACCGAGTCCTATAAAAACTCCGGATTCGATGGTGGCCGCATTGCAATGGGTGCTGAATTTATCAGAACCTAAATCTCGAGTTGCGGCGACCGTTGTTTTACGAGGCTTGGGCGTTGCCATGATTGGCATTTTATTGGCTAACGCCATGCGGCGGTATCCTTTGAGGTGGGCAGGGCCAGCAACGATTATATTAAGTCCGGTGGTGGCGATCATCGTGAAATCGATGCACTACGGTTACTTTCCAATTCGCATTCAAGTTTTGTTAATTGTGGGTGCCGCGTTGGTCGGTGCGATGCTTGGTTTAGCGCTTCAGCGCAGTCGAATGGCATTCGTAGGGTTGGTTGTCTTCGTTGTGAGTTTGTTAGTTTGGGGGGTGTCGACCGGAATCAGTGATGATCTTGATCGAGCCGCCAGGGCAACGGGATTGCATTTACTTGCTCAAGCCGATCACGTTAATTCAGGCGATGAAGCGTTCACCCAAATACTGGAATTGGCGTTTGCTTTTGCCGAAGATAACTCGCGAAGGGGAGATCCCGTGTTCTACAACCAGGCCGCTATCTTGGCCTTGGGAGTGATCTTGGGCGACGATCAAATTGCTCAGATTGGCGGGCGAGAATTGGATCCAGATTTTCAGAAGGAGCGAAACGCCCTGCGTCGGCGGGTGACCGTTCATAGCCGAAGTGACTTGCCAAGACACTTTTGGGTGAGTGCGGCGCTGACGGTGTTGTCCGATGAAGATCGGGCGTTGGCGGCGGGAATTGCCAAGGAGATAGCTGATTCTCTTCCCGGAGGATCGGGGTTTTCTTTTGTCGACATGGCCGCCAATCAAGCGGGAATTCGATTGGCCGTGGTGGCGACGCAAGATGTTAGTTCGGCTCGTCGTTTTCAATTGCGTACGATCAATCGCGAAAAACAGAATCAGTTTTTTCCAGTGATCAGCGGCCTACCGGAAAATCTATCGGATACCGAGTTTCAAAAGGAATACGGAGGAATTGGCGGGAGGAAGTCCCGCCAATTCCTCGCTGAGATACGGCAGCGGATAGAAGCCTGTGATGGCCTCCAATAAGGAAACCGATAGAGGCCCGTCCGCAAGGAGAGGCCCGTACGGTATTTGGCGTTCCGAACTTTTGTTGCCGCCGCAACAGACCATTAAATGCTTACTTGCTTCACACATCCTACGCTCACTGTCGCTGGCCAATTAAAAAATTGGAAACTTGAAAAATCCAATATTCTTTGGATGGAACACTGGTCAACCGGGTAGCATAATGCTACCATATAGGGAGAAAGGAAAACGAATGGGGCAGCCAGTAAAGCTTTCGGACGAATTGGTCAATGACGCGCGAGCGGTAACTTCGTTTTCGCACCGAAGCATTGCAGGCCAGATCGAATTCTGGGCCTCGCTGGGTAGGTCGATCGAGCCTCTGTTGCGAGGCGATATTGCGGTGGCCCTGCAAATGTCGGGTGCTGAAAAATCCCTGTCGAAAGTGGTCACAGAAATTGCGACTTCTCGTGGTCGAGATCGTCTGATGAAGGTGCTTAACGCCCGGCCCTTTCCGCACTACCTGCCCGTCGAAGGCCAACCGCAACTTGTCCGTCGAATCGCCGCGGACGGTTCGGAAACGCTGGGGCGATTTGTGGGCCGCGACTTTGTGGCGGACGAGGATGATCGGTGACACAAGGATTTACGTTTCTCGATAAACGCCCAATTATCGTTGCGTTGGCCGGATCAAATGGCGCGGGAAAAACAACCTTTTACGAGGCTTACCTTGCCGAGTTGGGACTTCGATTTGTAAACGCCGACATCATCGCTTCTGCGATGAAGGTCGATGCGTATCAAGCGGCTGATATCGCAGCGGCCCTTCGTGGCGCTTTGGTGAAGAAACGCGAAAGTTTTATCTTCGAAACGGTGTTGTCCGATCCAGTTGGCGAAAAGGTTGACCAGCTTTCGGATTACGCCCGGCAGGGTTACACCGTCGTTTTAATTTTTATTCAACTCGCTGAAGTCGATCTCTCGATTCAGCGAGTCGCGATGCGCGTCAGCCAAGGTGGACATGATATTCCCGACCAGAAACTTCGCTCGCGTTTTAAACGCACCCTAATCAATCTAAAACGAGCTATCGAGCAATTGCCGCATGTTCTGATTTTCGATAACAGCGATTTGAACGATCCCTTTCGTCTGGTTCAGCATTTCGAGAATGGTCAGTTGGTTGTGTTGTGAGTCGTCCGATTACTGAAATAGCGTGTCGTAGCCTAAAGGCTGGACTCCAACCACCAACCCAATCAAGCTCGCCGCTGATGCCCCTCCATAGCTTTTAGCAACCGCTTTACCAGTGGCCGAAGCCTCAGGCTGATCCGCTATCGCATCGCACGAATGCTCCAACGTCCACTCGCCTATCATGTCGTAAAAAACTCGTGCTCTTTGGTTGGTTGGTCAAACATTAGATTCACCTTGATTCTGTTCTCGTTGCCTCTTCAATTCGGCGGCCCGTTCGAAGTCTTCTTTGGCAACCGCCTGTTTCAGCTCGTAAGCCGATCGAGCCTCACTCCCTTCCTGCGTGAGAATTTCCTGTCTTCTTGCTTGAACCTCCGCACGATGAACGAGCAAAGTTCGAAAGCTGTTAAGCGGTGTTGCGGCAAGCCCCTCAAGACCGGAGGGAAGGGCGGGCGTTTCCGGATTGAGCGCGATCAACCGATCGACCCTCGCAATCAAATCGTCTAACTCTTTATTAAGTCTATCAGCTTGTTCGACAGCGGTTATGGAATTTGTATACTCTTTAGCCAAACACGTAGCACACCGCCGACGCGTCTGGCCCGTTTCGGCATGCACCTCAATGGAGATACTGAGTTCTCGAGCGACTGCCCGCATGTGGCGCAGATTGTCGTTTTTTGGTGATCGAATAGATCCATGAATTTGCCCTTAATTTCAATACTCTTCGCTGCACGCTTCCATCGGCTTCGGTTGACGTAGACTTAGGGCGTGTGAAGCAAGTCGTTATTCGTTGGTGGCTTGCGCGCGGCTTTCTATTCGTTGATACCCGGCGGCTCGCGCCGCTCGGCGAACGA
>JBGTHU010000321.1:0-9349 GCA_041745975.1 Mariniblastus sp. | reverse complement strand
TATCTGTTTTATTCCGGGCAGTGGTACCAACATGGGTGGTTTCGGCACTCTGATGAAAACCGGGCCAGGTACCTTGAATGAGGTGATCATCAAAGCGCCCGGGGTGCTCAAGATTGCTCAGGCAGGAAATCCCGAGCGAGGAACTGGCGAGGTTGGATCGGGGCGAATGGGTATGAATTATGTCATCCGCCAAGAGTTAAGAGAAGGTCAGCTGTACCATCGACAATGGGAGGCTTTTGAACAAGGCAAAGCGCCTGAACCTAAATTTAATTTGAGGTTGGAAAATTTTAGGCCACTTTTCCGTCGCGAAATTCCGGTTGCCGTGCACACGCAGCAATATCAAGTCGTGATGGCAACCATTCGAATGTTACACGATGAATTTAACTTGAAAATCCTGATTGATCACGGTACGTTTGATGCGTTTCACCTGGGAGAAGAATTGGCCAAGCGAGAAATCCCTGTGATGGCCGGCCCACGCGCCTTCCTACTGGATCGGGATTTGGGGCAGGTCCGAGGGATCGTGGACGAGTACGAAAAACGAGGTGTGCAAGTATTGGGGGTCAATACCGACGCTCCAGTCATCCCTCAAGAGGAACTATCTTTCCAAGCCACCATGGCAGTCCGTTATGGTTGGAGTGACGAGCGAGCGATTCGCGGTGTAACTATTGAAGTCGCCAAGGCTTTGATGATCGAGGATCGAGTCGGTTCGTTGGACGTTGGAAAGGATGCCGATGTGGTCGTCGCCACCGGTTCCTTAATCGATCCTCGCAATTATGTGAATCAAGTTTTTATTAATGGCAAGAGTATATACGACACCAAAGTCGACAGGCGACGTTTTTAAACTGATGAAAAACATGACTCCCTCCATGGACTTTCCAATGATTTCGATTCTCTGTAAGCTTGTCTGGAGTTCACCAATGACCAGGCTTTGTCAGAAAAAGGGGCAGACCCTGACCGGTGAAGCGGTAAATGCCTGGAAAACTAACTCTACCCACAAGAACTCTACCCACAAGAACTCTACCCAAAAGGGTCTGATCCCCTTCCTGACAGAGTGCAGTTCGGTACGGTGTCCCGTTTCTAGGTCGCTGGCGTCAATGGTTATGGCGTTAATGGCTCTGACCTTGTTGACTCCCTTCGCTCATGCTCAAACGATCGCATTTACGAACGCGACAGTGGAGACATTGACCGATCAAGGCCGCTTGGAAGATGCAACGATCTTGATACGAGGAGAAAAGATTATTGCGGTCGGTACCGATGTAACAGTTCCAGCTGACGCGAAAGTTGTTTCGCTGAAAGGACAAACCGTCTTACCGGGAATCATCGACCCCTATCTGGTTTTTCAGCGTGCAACTCAAAGCTCGGAAGTGACCGAGACGGTAACTTTTGGTGGTCGCAGTTTTCAGATTCCGACCACTCGCGGCTTTAATGCGGGGACTTTCGACACCATCAGCCAACATTTTTATCCTCAAACGTTCGATTTTTCATCGGCAATTCGCTCGGGAATCACGACAGCCAATCTCGTCTCCGACGGGCGAGGTTTGTCCGGGTATGCCAACATGGTAACTGCTCCCAATGCCCAGATGTTGTTTCAGCCAAGCGGGTTGTTGTTTGCTCGAGTTACCAATGAAACGGCAGCACTCGATGTGATCCGCACCCCACTCACTCCCCGGCCCAATCGCGGTGGAGCGGGCGGCGGCAGTAGAGAGGGGGCCAGTGGACAGGCGGCGACTGACGCAAGGAATTCTACCAATGCGGCAACGAACACCTCCAATTCGAACGGCAGGCCCAACGCAGCTGCTGATTCAACACAAGCTCGCTGGGACGCAGTCCGCGAGGGAAAACAAACATTGATTGTTAATGCCAACAATGCGGCCACCGTGGCTCACTTGCTGATGTTTTTGGATAAAAATCCCCAAGTTAAAGTCGCATTGGTGGTGACCGGTCCAAATGTCTATGAGTCGTTGGATAGAATTCGTGGGAGTAACATTACGTTAATATTGAAACCTGAATTGGCAACCGAGCCGTTCAGTTCTCGTGTTATCAATGTGCCAAAAATGGCTGCTGATCGAGACGTTCCGTTTGCATTTTCGTTGACGGTGGGAACATCTCAGCTTCAGAATAATTTGGATGAACCGTTGTACCCTTTGGCGGCATTGATGAAATCTGGGTTGTCTCGGCAGCAGGCTTTGGCGGCATTAACCGTTAAACCCGCGGAAATTTTGGGAATTGAAAAACAGTACGGTTCGATTGAATCTGAAAAATATGCTAATTTGATCATTTTTACTGGGGATCCGTTGGTCAATGGCAGCCGTCTTAAACAAGTCATCGTTAAAGGGAGTACGATCTATGAAAACTAAAAAAATCGTGGGCCTGTTGTTCTGCAGTCTGTGTCTAATGTTTGCATTAAACGAAGCGTTTGCCCAACGCCCGGACCGGCCCAATCGGGAACAGCGTAATCAGCCGACTACGAAACAAGATGATCAGCAATCGGAAAAACCGGCAGCCCCAGAAAAAGAGACGGAGAAACCTAAAGCGGATGAAAAAAAACTGACGGCCGTCGACGGTGGCGAGATACATACCGCAACCGGTGAAGTGATACGGCGTGGAATCGTATTGATCGAAGATGGCAAGATCAAAGCAGTTGGCCAAAATGTCGAAGTCCCTGATGGAGCGGAAATCATCGATGCCACCGGAAAAGTCGTCTCTCCCGGATTCGTGGCGATCAATATGTCAGGTCTGGCCGTGAGGGGTAACGTAACGGGAAATAACAAATTGGCCGACGCGCTCGATCCCTTTGACCGCAACTTGAAGTATGCGCTGGGTGTTGGAATTACTTCCGGATGTATTGAGTTGGCGCGCGGCGGTGGGGGGGGACGTCGAGGCCGATCCGAGGAAATGCCCCAATTTCCTAAAGAAATGATTTTTGAATTGTCCACACCTCGAAACGGAGTTGATGACTCCGATGTAAATTTTGGGGATACGGTTATCGATGGTGCTCATATCAGTAGTGAAACGAAGGGCGACAGTTCGGAAGGCGACAATTCGGATACTAACAATCCGCGAGAAGTCACTCTGCAAGAATTGTTGGGCCACAATTTACGAGAGGGAGAACCTGAACATCGTTTCATGGGAATTGATCCTGAAATTGGTGAATTTGTCACCGAGTCGCAACTCGATTATGGCATGGAAAACACCGAACTTTGCCCTTGTTGTAATTTGCCAATCATGCCTACTGAACCGATCGAAGATGCACCACCGACTCGTGAACAACCGCGACGACACGCCGCAATCAAGTTGAGCTATGGGAACTTGGAAGACATGTTGGTTAAGGAAGACGTTTTCTATAGCCCTTCCCCGGGGGCCTTGTCTGGGGCTCTAAACCGCCATAACTGGCGACGCGCGATCAAAAGCGCCCGTGAAGAACTCAAGAAATCTCAAAATCCTGATGAGAATTCCAACCGCAGTAATCAGCCGCAGGCTCAAAACCAAACCCGTACACGTTCCGGGAGTGGTCAAGTGGGAGAATCGCCCGGTGCCAATCAAGCCCGGCAGACTGCCGCAGCGGCAGCCAGTCGCGCTCGCCCCAGTAACAATCCACTGTTCCCGCTGTTGAAGAAAGAGGTGTCACTGCGTGTCACTGCCAATACCGCCAGTGAAGTACGCGACATGGTCGCCTTGGCGGAGGAATTAGATTACGATTTAGTGGTTGAAGGAGGCGTCGAGGCTTGGCTGGCCGTGTCCGAACTCAGCCGAAGTGGTGCTCAAGTAGTTTATACGCCTCGCCGTCGCCGCAATCCTCAAGTTGGCCAGGAAAACGAATCTGGTAGCTCGATCGAATCGACTCAAATATTTGAGTCGCAAGGTGTCCCGTTCGCGATCACTCCATTGAGTAATTCGATCAGCATGGGTGGTTTAGCCGGTCGCGATTTGACCAGCCTTCCTTTGGAGGCGGCATTTGCGGTGCGCGGTGGTGCCAGTGATCTGGCCGCCTTGCAATCGATCACCTTGGTGCCGGCCAAAATGATGGGGCTGGATGACCGGATCGGATCAATTGAAGTAGGAAAAGATGCCGATTTGTTGATCATGAACGGCGATCCGTTGGATTATCGCAGCTATGTAGAAACAGCGATTGTATCTGGTAAAATTTGTTATCAACGTGAAATCGATCGTGTCTTCCCCGTCTACCAACGCGAGTAAAAACGTGAACTGTTGTGAGTGATAATTTTCGACCGTCACCTGACCCTGTTGAGATCCCGACATCGGCTGAATCAGCCTTCGCCTTTTCAGAAAATACGGAAAAAACGGAAAAAGAAAATCCCTACCACCCATCTTCTGGGGCGGGAGGTTGGCGTAACCCCAGCGACCGCGTGATAGAGATTCAACCGCTGATACGTCTTAAGCGGGCTCGAGCGATTTTGGGAGATCAGTACTGGTTATTCGTGGGGATTTGTTTTGTTGCCATGCTAATTGGTAGTGCCGTGCCGTTTGGTTTGTTGGCGGGACCGATGGCGTGCGGCACGTTTATTTGCTACCGCAATCGGATGTTGGGTCGTTCGGTCAAGTTCGAAGAGCTATTTCAGGGATTCAACTTTTTTGCCGATTCCGTGATAGCGTTCTTGATGCTGGTTGTAGTTATGATGGTTCTCGCAATGCCCATCGGATTCGTATTCATGGCCGGTTTCATGGGGCTATTTTTCGCTCATGAGGCGATGGGCGGAGCCGTTTGGTTTTTTTCATTTCTTGCCTTATATCTATTTTATTTCGTGGCGATCATTGGAATTTCTGCCTTTGCCTATGTACCGTTCACGTTTGCCTTTCCCTTGATCGTCGATCGGAGTATGAAGGGCATGGACGCTTTTAAACTAAGTTGGCAAACAGCCAAGCCGATGTTATTCCCATTGATGTCGATGTATTTGGTCTATGGATTCTTGATGGCTATTGCGTCGATGATGTGCTATTTGCCGGTTTTTTTGTTGATGCCATTGGTCATGGGGGCGGTGTTTACGTTGTACGAAGACATTTTTGGTATGAATACCGAAGTGCCAATTGGATGATCTTTTTAGTATTCGGCTAAGGTGGACTTGAATCGCAGGTGGTTTTGGTTTTAACAAACCTTTTTCGTTTTTTGAATCGCCTCAAATCTTAATGTTCACGATTTAGGCAATCATTTTGGGCTCAAGTTTCGGATGCCATATTTTGATCCGTTTTTGTTCTGTCATACGATCCTCCTGCTTGAAAAGGAATCGTTCTGAGAAAGAACACGACCCAAATCGGCGGCAAGGGGAGGTAGATGTTTCTTAAAATTAAGTTAGACTATTGAAAGGTTGTTAAACGCAGTTTAGTTTTCTCAAAATGCAAAGGACGATCACATGCCCCATCCCGTCGACAAAATCAGAAATGTTGTTTTTTGCGGACATGGATCCGCGGGAAAAACTTCTTTGGTTGATCGCATTCTAATCGAAAATGGAGTTGTCACTGGGAATCACTCAGTAGATGACCAGACCAGTATCTGCGACTTCGATCCAGAAGAGAGAAAGCACAAGTACACCATCGAGGCGACAGCTGTTCATTTGGAAAAAGATGAGATTCGCTATCACCTTATCGATACGCCTGGCTATCCCGATTTCATCGGCCAAGTCATCGGGCCAATGCAAGCGGTTGAAACCGCGATAATCGTTATCAATGCCCATTCAGGAATTGAGGTGAATACTCGGCGCGTTTTCAAAGAAGCCGGAAATGCCGGTGTTGGCCGAATGATTGTGATTAACAAAATTGACGATCAACAGGCTGATTTGAAATCATTGGTTGATTCGATCCAGCAAGTTTGGGGGCCACAATGCATGTTGTTGAACGTGCCCATCGGTAAAGGGGATGCTGTTTCCGCAGTTGCCAGTGTATTGGATCTTTCCCCCGATACCAGCGGAGCCGTGATCGATCCTCAAGAATTGCATGAACCATTGATCGAAGCTATCGTGCAAGTCGATGATCAAACGATGGAGCGATATTTTGAAGGTCAAGAGCCGTCGCGTAAAGAGTTGCACAGCTTGATTGTGACCGCTGTTCGGGAGGGGTTCTTGATTCCGATTGTCTGCTGTAGTGCGAAAACTGGAGTGGGAATATCCGAATTATTGGACGCAATTAAATTGTGCGGGCTTTCACCTGCGGATTTTTCACGTAGCTGTCAAAATGGGTCCGGTGAGATTGAAATTGTTGCCGATTCCAGTGGCCCGTTGATTGCACAAGTTTTTCGGACGCGAATCGATCCTTTTGTTCAAAAATTGAATTTCATTCGTATTTATTCAGGGACATTGCGTCGAGATGATTCCGTGCATGCATCGTCCGCTCGCAAAAATATCAAATTTGGCCCGCTGCTGGAGGTGCTGGGCGAGTCAACTCACCCGATCGATCAAGCCGGACCGGGCGAGATCGTTGCCGTTGCAAAAATGGAAGACTTACATACGGGAACTGTGTTAGGGGATTTTGAGATAAGACCTTTGCAGTTTCCTAATCCGATGGTCAGTTTGGCGGTGCAACCTAAAACACGCGGTGACGAGACCAAGCTTTCGGGGGCCTTGCATAAGGTGTTGGAAGAAGACCCCACATTCCGGCTTGATCGGGACGGCCAAACGCATGAACTGGTCATGACCGGAATGAGTGAGCTTCACTTGACGATTATTCAGGAACGGTTGGCTCGACGAGACAAATTGGAGGTCGAAACAAAAGAACCACGCATTGCTTTCCGAGAAACGATTATGGAACCTGCCGAGGGAAGCTATCGACATCGAAAACAATCGGGCGGACGAGGCCAATTTGGAGAAATTCATATCCGCATGAGGCCCCTTCCTCGAGGCACCAACGTCGAGGAGTTCGCGACAAAGGCAAATTTCAGCAGTATGAAAGAACCTCACTACGACGAAAAATCCAATTTCCTTTGGATCGATTCGATCGTGGGCGGAACGATTCCCGGTAACTTCATGCCCGCCATCGGAAAAGGGTTTGCCGAACGGATTGCCGGTGGTGTGATTGCCGGGTACCCAGTGCAAGACGTCTGCGTCGAAGTCCATTTCGGGAAGCATCACCCCGTCGATTCCAGCGAAGCGGCTTTCAAAACAGCCGCACGGATGGCATTCAAACAAGTTTTTGAACAAGCAAAACCTTGCTTACTGGAACCGATTGTACATATGGACATCACCGTTCCCGATGAGCAAGTGGGTGACGTATACAGCGATATGTCGTCCCGACACGGTCGAGTATTGGGCAGTGATCCGGCCGGCGGTTTGTTCACCTCCATCCATTGCGAAGTCCCCCTCAGGGAAGTAACCACTTATGCCCGTACACTCTCCAGCATGACCGGTGGCATGGGCAGTTTTACCATGGAGTTCAGCCATTACGCTCAAATGCCCGCCAACGTCCAACACGATATCATCGGTAAAGCTGATCTTAAGGACGAAGAAGAGGAATAAGCAAACCTCCAAAAATGGGCCGATGAAAATGTAAAATTTGATGGCTCGGAAAAAAATGTGATGGCTTCGTTCATCACAGCAGAATCAATTGGCCCTGAATACCGGCTTTCATTCCCGACTTTTGCAGTCCCTCGACGACGGGATGTTGACTGCCATCTTGCAGCAGTGGGTTGGTATGATTGAAGTGAATAAAGTGGATTTTTTTATGCTCACTTAATGGCAGCGGCGCCAATCGGGTGATTGTTTGCTCGATGGTGGGATGCGGGATTGTCGACATATCACGACCACGAAGTTTACTAGCGGCCAAAAACGTACCGTCCAGGAAGACTAGATCGCAGGCTTTGATCACGTCTTCAATCGCTCGATCCCAATCTTCCCAGCGATCGATGTCGGGTAAAAACAACACGCGTTGGTGTGGCCCTTGAATGATAAACGCGACCGTTTCGGAATACTCTCCGCGATGCGGGACTTCGATTGGAGTGATAGTTATCCGCTGATTTAGTGTCATCGGTTGATCGGCTTGTAAGGGCTGCAGTTGAATATTTTTTAGTTCCAGCAATTGGTTGCAAGTCAACAACATTTTGTTGACTGCTGAGACCTTCCCTCGCTGTGATCGGCCACTTGGTGCTCAGGGAGGATCATTCATTGCTTGGCGACCGGGACTTGGTAGATCGACCGTTCTGATGGTGACTTCGTCCAACAACACTTCGCCCAATCCAGTTAGCGAAAATGTAACTTTCAGCTGACCGTCGCTACTGACGCCCCGGTACAGGGTGAACTCTTGCCAATCGTTGGTGACCGGGATTCGTTCGGCCATTGCATCACCACTAAGTGAATCGGTAATCATCAATCCATCGATATTGCCTCGAATTACTGAGGGGATTTTAATCCAACCGTGAATCCGCACCAGTTGGCCACCTTTGACCGTTACCGGTGGGGTGGAGATCCAAAGTGGAACGGCGTCAATTACCGATGTACTGACCGTCGATCGCGCCGCCAATCGGAGGGCATACAAACCATCGATTCGATCGGAATCCGATAGCATGACAGCCGTCTGCACCTGCTCATCATCCAATCGTCGATTCTCCCAGCCGCTGCGGGTCAGGTGGTCAAGACTTTCAAAATCTCCGGCCGGTAGGGAATTAGGATTCCAGCGTTGCCCTTGAAGTCGAGTCGCCAATTCCCAATGCAGTGGAACGAGGCTGACATGAGACAAAAGGGGGGTCGACATCTTGGATTGAAACATCTCCATCGGCTCCTGAATCAACTCGCGACGCACCATCGCCAATCGATAAATGGCATCCTGAAGAGCGGGCAACGCTGTGGGCAATGAGTTGTTTTCACTGAACTGGGAGGCTCGTTGAAATGAGGATTCCGCTTGGTTGAAAATCCCCTGAATGGTTGCAGAACTGCGGCCCATCAAACCCAATTGATTTTCAATCAACTGCGTAATTGACAACCATTGACCTGAAATATCCTGTAGCAATTGATACGAAGATGCTAACCCAACGCGTTGATAGGTTTGATTCAAACGGCTAATCACCAAAGGATCATCGGTCATCACGACAGCGGCCGTAAATGGGCATGCTTCCAGGACAATTTCATTTCCTCCCACTCCATGATTGACAGTCAGTGGTTGCAACCCGATTTCAGAAATCAGCATCGCCCGATCGCTGAAAAGGTTCTCGGGGTCTCGAAATTGGATCGTCGTCAGGGGGACATCTCCCGTCAAAATTTGCTCGTGATGGGTGAGTCGTTGAATTAGCATCAGCCGAGATCGATTGGTGGCGAAAACATGAATTTCTAATTGCCGATTCTCGGTGGTTAATTTCGCTTTAAGGGCTCCTGCAGCGATCCAAGGTTCCAGTCGATTGTGTTGGGAATTT
>JBGTHU010000320.1:0-8488 GCA_041745975.1 Mariniblastus sp. | reverse complement strand
CGAATTGTCCTTGTTGTTTCCGTTGGTAGACGGTACCGGCCAACTCGATAAACCTGTCTCGCACTTGGTTATCGATGTTCAATCGAGTCCCCATATGTTGCACACCGGGCCCATTCTCTTCTGTCTTTTCCTGCAATCGTTGAAGAAAGGTCAACGAATCTAAAAAGTTTTGATCAGCGGTTGGTCCAATCAACGGTTGAAGCGTTTTGGCAATCAAATTCGTACCGACATTTTCCATTTTCAGAAACACATCCATTTGACTAACAATTTGCGTCTGGCCATTGGGAATGACTTGTTGCTGACTTCGCAGCAGCAGCACGCAACGTCCGTTGAGTTTTCGTTTGAAAATCGGACCTTGATAGACTCCGGTACCGTAATAAATGTGCAAGTTATCAGTGCCGTAGATCAATTCTAACGTTCCCAAAGTACCGGATCCATCATCGGTATCGAGTGTAAACGGACCCGTTCGCTCTGTCGTCATTTGGGTCACTCCCATTAACTGCCAAATACTGACAATCACTTCGGGGTAGCGGATAAAGAATTGAAAATAGTCAGGATCGGAAAGGATCGCACCTGCGGGCAGGCGGCGATACATACTTGGGTTATTGACGATTTCTTCGATCTTGGATTGAGCGGCAGGGGTCAATTCCTGCATTGGGATCGATTGCACCGCCTGTTGACGATGGACTCGATGGCTCGATCCACTCTCAGAATCTTGGCCCACGGCGCAATCGATGGCCAGCAAAAAACACGACCCAGTCGCAATCATCCAAGCCAACAAGGAAGTTGGAAATGAAGTGAGGCAGATTGTTTTAATTGTTGAAAAGTCGGGGCGAAACGGCATGGGTTGGTTTTGCCTGCGGGATGGCAAGAATTGGGAAAAACGGAAAATCTTAACAGTTTCATCGACCAACCAAATACGCAACAACAGATGAAATGGGTCCGCAATCGATCAATTTTGTTCTTGGCCTACCGCAAGCCTGAAGGCTTAACGCAGTCTGCACAATTTAACGGCAGATGCTATCAGTTTACACCTGTCGCAGTTGCATCGTTTCAATGACTTCTCCATTGGCCAAAACGTGTGTAACGACCACTAACCAATCACCGCTGCGGCAAAACTTGTTTTGGCGCAACATTTCCAAAGCATTTGAAATCGTTTGATTTGGGTCAGCGGAGAATTCGATTTGAAATGGCATTAAACCCCAAGGCAAGGAAAGCTGACGACAGGTTGTTTCTACATCCGTAAACGCAAACACGGGTACATTCAGTGCTCGCAATGCCGCTAGCTTGCTGGCCATAAAACCGCTTCGCGTGAATACCACGATACCCGCGCTTTGCGAATTCAATTGTTGTGCCAGCACGGCAGCGGATCGGAGCATCATAGTTTTGGGATAATTAAAAACGATCCGTTCATTAAGGCGTCGTCCCAAAGTCGGTTGGATGCTGGCAATGATGTTTCTCAAGACCTCGACACATTCGACGGGATACTGTCCCACGGTCGTTTCACCGGATAACATCACCGCATCGGCTTGTTCTCGAATGGCATTGGAGACGTCGGAAATTTCCGCCCGTGTCGGCATCGGTGCGCTCATCATCGACTCCAACAACTGAGTCGCGATAATTACTGGTTTTCCGACTTCCAAGCAAATCTCCACCATTTCACGCTGAACGATGGGCAAGCGGTAGTAATCGATTTCAATTCCCAAATCGCCTCGCGCGACCATGATCGCATCGGCTGCCTGAGCGATTTCGTGAAAGTTCCGCAAGCCGATTTCGTCTTCGATTTTGGCGATAATTTGGGCTTTGGATTGAGCCCCATTGAGCAACCCCTGCAGTTCATGAACATCAGCGGCTCGCCGGACAAACGACAGGGCCACAAAGTCAATCCCGGCTTCCACACCGACCTTCAGATCCCGGATATCTTTCTCCGTCAGAGCGGGTAGATTGACCTCAATGCCAGGCAAATTAATATGCCGGCGAGAGGTCAAAGTGGCGTTGTTCTGCACCTCGCACAACAAACTTCTTGGATCCTTTTCAATTACTCGTAATCGCAACATACCGCTGGCGACTAAAACGGTTCCCCCGACTGGGACTTCTTTGGCCAACGCCGGATAACTGACGGAGACCTGAAATTCCCTTGGTTCTGAGGGCACTGAGGATACTGGCGGTACTGATAGCGGTTCGCCAACGGCAATCAGACGAATTCGGTCACCGGTTCGCACATTGATCGGCTCGACCAAATCCCCGGTACGGATTTCCGGGCCTTTGACATCCATCATCACGGCGACGTGGTGATTTAATGCTGACGCGACCTCGCGAATCCGCGGAACGATTTCATTTACCCAAGCAGCATCCGCATGTGCCATATTCAATCGAAAAACATCAACTCCGGCGCTGATCAATCGCCTCATTTGATCCGCAGACTGGCTGGCCGGCCCCAAAGTGGCAATGATTTTGGTAAAACGAAAATCGGGTGGCAGGGTGTTCATTAAATCGGTTCCTGGCGAGTATTCGAAGAAAAGTCAGACCCTTTTCCAAACACGGTCGCCTGTTGGCCAGCTGACTGACGAGAGATAATTCAATTGGGGCGACAAGAAATGGATCGGCCATAGAGCCAGAAATCAAGGCGATAAAAAAATGAAGGGTTCCAGCTCGCCGCAACTGAAACCCTTCGATAACGGCTGTCCGATTCGAGAACTTTCGTTCCTTTCGGAGACCCACAGCCAATTTTGTTATCGGCTAATTCACAGAAAAATCCACAGAAAATGAAAAACAACCGATTAACCCGTGCAATAATCACAATCGTTTGCTAAATTGTAGCAGCAGCGCCATATAATTTTTTTTCAAATTGATTAAAGCCAACGAAAACAAGAAGTATTTCAGCTTGTTTTTTGAATATTTGTCAACTCAACACTCCATCCAGCATTCAAATCCTTGCCAACGATGACCCAGCCCCCATCCCACAACCCATCAACTCAAATCGCCAAACTTGCTCTTGAAGACGGCACTGTCTTTACTGGTGTCGGCTTTGGAGCCACTGGAACCCAACATGAGGAGGTAGTCTTCAATACGTCGATGACCGGCTATCAAGAGATCTTGACGGACCCAAGTTATCGAGGCCAAATTGTCACGATGACTTACCCGGAAATTGGCAATTACGGAGTCAATGAAGAAGACCGCGAAAGTCTGCATCCCCATTTGGCCGGATTTGTCGTGCGAAATCTCAGTCGCGTCGCCAGTAATTTTCGAGCTTCAGAAAAACTGGAAGACTACCTGCAACGGCACCAAATCATAGGTATCGCCGGGATCGATACACGCGCCCTGGTGCGGCACATTCGATCCCAAGGGGCAATGAAGGGCGTGCTATCCACGGAAATTCTGGTTGATTCACAATTAATTGAAATCGCCGCTAACAGTCCGGGTTTAGTGGGTCGCGATCTTGTCAAAGAAGTCATGCCGCACCAACCGCTCGATTGGCAAGAGAAACTTAGCCCCTGGTGGAGCAATGCTCATCAAACGTTTCGCTCCGTCAACGCAAGCAGTTCCCAGTCCAACCAACAGCCGATTCGCGGGGAAGCCGATGCATCACCAAACCCGTTACCCCATGTGGTGGCACTCGACTTTGGTATGAAATGGAACATCGCTCGACATCTGTTCAGCCAACAGTTTCGCGTCACCGTGTTACCAGGCACGGCCACGGTTGAAGAAATCATCAGTCATCATCCCGATGGTATTTTCCTCAGCAATGGGCCGGGCGACCCAGAACCGTTGACTTACGCCATCGATACGATCCGGTCCCTGTTGGGCCGCGTTCCTATTTTTGGAATTTGTCTGGGCCACCAACTCCTCAGTCTCGCTTGTGGGGCACGCACTTTCAAACTCAAGTTCGGCCACCGAGGGGCCAATCAACCGGTGCAAGATTTAAGAACCAATAAAATCGAAATCACTTCCCAAAACCATGGGTTTGCCGTCGATGAAACTGATTTTCCAGAAGTTCTAGAAATCACCCATCGAAACCTCAATGACCAAACGATAGCCGGTGTCAAACACCGGCAACTCCCGGTTTTCAGTGTCCAGTACCATCCGGAGGCTTCCGCGGGCCCCCACGACAGCCAATATTTGTTCGATCAATTTCGAGAACTGATCACGGGAGTCGCGGTTTAGAAAAGGTCCCGAAATTTATGATGGTAGCGGTAGGGCGCGAGCCCTCCGGTGCTTCACGGGTTACTACAGCCCATACGTCGCACGCCGGACCGGACGGCTCGCGCCGTTCCGCTATAAAGAGGAAGACAACGGACGGATCGCGCCGTTCCGCCACCGGTACCGGACGGCTTGTGCCGTTCCGCTCCCCAAATGGTTTTGACATAAATTCGTCCCTACCGCTGGCTGGCCTTCTTCAATTTTGGTTGGGGCCGTTGCTGCCAAGCGGTGACATCCTCTTTGAGCATCTCGATTGCGGTATTGAGCTGTTGATCAATCCCCTGGGCTTGGTCGGCAGGCTGCGGCCAGATCACAACATCAGGCACCGCGCCATTGAGCTCCATATCTTCTCCGTCGGCTACTGAGAACCAGCCACGGAAGGGTCGTCGCAACGTACCCAAATCCATGATTTGAACGGATCCGGTACTGATCACGCCACCGGCAGTGGGAACCCCGACCAACCGACCTCGCTTCAGCGTCTTGATCGCATGGCTAAAAATCTCCGCATTGGAAAAACTGTTTTGATTGCACATCACAATGATCGGTTTATCCCAAGTCGCATAAACGATTCGATCGTGCGGATATCCAGGCCCGCCATCACGAGGGACGGTGATCGCATGTCGGGGTTGGGTCAATACAGTCAACATATGATCGGCCGTCGATCCTCCCCCATTGTCGCGAACATCGATAATCAATCCATCTTTTCCGCTGGCAATGGCAAATAGATCTCGCTCGAACTCGTAGAAGCTGTTCATGTTCATTCCACGAATGTGAGCGTATCCTAGGCTGTTTTCAGATAACTGTTCAACCAATTGCTGGTTTTGTCGCTGCCAGTGATCGTATAACAATCCGCGGGCGGCATTGAAGGAGATCGGTACAATCGAGACCAACCGTTCTTCACCAGCTTGGTTTTTCACTCGCAGTGTCACCTCGCGCCCTGATCGTCCGTTGAGCACAGTCGTCAAATCCATGCCAGGATCAACTTCCACCCCGTCAATGGCCAACACGGTCTCACCGACTTCGACGCGGCTACGCTGTTGCCAGGCGGGACTGCGGTAGATCACGTCGCGGACCAGCAACCCCGGACCGCGGTGAGTCAGATCATAACGCAAACCAAAATGGGCGGTTGTTTCGGTCCACTGATTGCTTTCGTTTCCTCTCGTCCGCCCACCACCCGATCGAGCGGAAAAACCCAAATGCGAACCATTTAATTCCCCCAACATCATCTGAACGACGGCGGAAAAAGAAGACATGTCGACCGCATCCCGAGCCGCTTGGCGGTATTTGCGACGGATCGCATCCCAATTCCGATTGTTAAGATTCTCATCATAAAAATTATCCCGCATCGCTCGCCATGCTTGATCGAAACCAGCTTCGTAACGCGCCGGCAAGTCAACCGTCGAATAGGCGTTAAAGGTGTATCGCGTGGCTTGCCCCGATTCGGTCAGACTCTGAGGCACACCGCCGGACAAGGTCAAAATTTGTTTCCCGTTGGCAATCCAAGTCGCACCTGACACTGTCTGCGACATCATCGATTTGGGACTCAGGTTAAACGGTGGCTCGATTTTGTACAATCCTCGTTTACCATCGACGGTGGCATTGAAAGCCAGCGTTTTGGAATCGGGAGACCACATCAATCCACTTTCTGAAGAATTCGAAATCGAGACACGAATCACCCGCGAGTGGATTTCATCAAAGTCAATTTGGACATCGGGCAGGGACTTGCCGGTCTCTGTTTTTTTGGCGACTTCTTTTTTATTTTCGGTGGTGGCAGCTGGTTCTGTTTCCTTTTCGTCAGTTGACGGAGTGTTCTCTTTCTTCTTTTCATCGGACGGCTTAGGGCGCTTGGCCGATTCAAACTTCTTTAAGGCCTCTTCCAGTTTACGGTCTCGCGAAGTCGATTCGATCTGTTCCCGTTGCAACACCACGATGTGGATATCGGTTTCATTGCTATCGCGGGTTCCCGTGAACGCGATCATTTTGCCGTCAGGAGACCAAACGGGCTGCCGGTCATTACGTGGGTGACGAGACAGGTTAACAGGTTCCAGCGAGTGATCGATGGGGCCGACAAAAATGTCTCGGTTAAAGTCATTGTCGCTGGAGGCCCAAGTCAACCATTTGCCGTCGGGAGACCAATCGAAATCGGGGGAATCCCAAGTCTCCAAAAAATGCGTCACATTACTTCCGTCCACATTCATTAGCCAAATCCCCGATCCTTGACGGATATAGGCCAGCCGCTCTCCGTCAGGACTGACTTTGATCTTAGACTCGACAACGCTGTCTTGTGTCAGTTTTTTTAGTTCAAATTCATCGTTTAACCACCAGTACTGACTTTCGTCTTTGCGGGTCGCCACCCAAATGTCGGATTGTCCTCCAGAATCACTGACAAAAAAGAGGGAGTTGCCATCAACAGAAAATACGGGAGAAGACTCTTCCTCCGGAGTATTCGTGATTTGTTTTGGCTCGCGTAGAATGGTATCCATCACCCATAGGTCACCACCGGCAATCATCGCCACTTCTAATCCGTCGGTGGAAAACGTGGCATCGGTGGCCGAGCTGAGTGTTACGTTCTGTTGAGAAGTCCGCGCCAAATCGGCATTGGTCACGATTTTGATCAATTGAGGCTCGGAATTGGCAACGGTCAAATCGAGCCGATAAAAATCGAACAGTTGTCGGAACACCAGCGTTGATCCGTCAAGTGAAAGTGTTGGCATCACTACGCCGTCGTCAGAGAAGCGAGTCAGTTTTTTGGTCGTGCCACTGCCAATTTCTTTATGATACAGGTTGAACGCGCCGTCTTCACCGCTGACAAAATAATAACTCGATCCGTCCGGTGACCAAAGAGGATGGCGAGCACCATTGGGATGGTCATTCAGCATTTCAAATTTGTCGGCTTCCAGATCGTATTTCCAAATTTGACTCGCCTGGCTTCCGTTGTAACCTTTGCGCCACCAGGCAACCCCTTCGCGAGTAAAGATGACTTGATTTCCATCGCGATTCAGACGACCATTAGCCCCCGCCGAATCAAACAACAACGTTTCACTCGACCGTTCAATGGCATCAATCAACAACATCCGACCGCCTCGTCTCCAATCGAAATCTCGCGAGGCGGAAACGAGCAACTGTTTACCATCCGCTGTCCACTGCAATAAGCCGTACCCATCGGTATGATGGGTCAATCGAGTCGGTTCTCCGCCGGACACCGACATCGTGTAAACTTGAGTGCCACTGGGCTGGCGAGAGCTGACAAAGGCCACTCGTTTTCCATCCGGGGAGAATTTGGGAGAATTGTTGTTGCCCGTTTCGGTCAATCGCACCGCCTCGCCACCGTTGGACTCCACCAGCCAAATGTCTCCTTGCCAGACAAAAGCCAGCCGACTGCCGTCGGGTGAAAGGTCCGGGCTCTGTGCCAGCTGGATGGCATGTTGGGCCATCAGCAAATGGCCACTCAGGCAAAAAAGGGAAAGGGCCAGTCCGAATTTCGATCGTATTTTTAAAAGTTGATTCATGATATCAAGTTGGTTGAAAGGGTATAATTGACTGGTAACCGTTCACAGATCATCAGCAAAAGTGTCCGGTTTTTTGGATCTAAAAAAGGGGGCAGCTCCTATGGAGGCGAGTCGATTTATCGCGGGATTTGGTCTCGCCGGAGAGAATCGAAGCCCTTTTTTAAGTCAGCCTCTTGTGGGCTCTGGCAGCTAAGTATTAGGGATTGCCGTAGCGGAAGTCGACAAGACGCGTATGATTCGAAACTCTTGACGAGTACCGCTATCCCAAAATTAAGCTGCAACAGGCCTCTAGAGACCAAATTCAACACGTATTATGATTGAGTTTTGGCAAGATACCAGTTGTTTTATCGCGAAACTCCGCAATAAGTGTGGCTGGTCACAGTTTTTTGTGAACGACAAGAAACTTTGTGAGCGACAAGGCACTCGTCGTCGGAGAAATGCCCGTAGCTTGTGCCTTGCGGCTCACGAATTTCTTGCCACGCGCCAATTGGGTTATCCGACCAATGCGAGCCAGCAGTTACCAAAAAAATTGATATTTTTGATCAGGAAAAAATGTAGATGCCCGTTTATGTTTACCAAGTGATTTCGCCTGATGGTCAGCCCGATGAGGGTGAAATTTTCGAGGTCTTGCAATCGATTCACGACTCGCCGTTGGAGGTCCATCCAGAAACGGGCCAACCGGTGCAGCGTTTGATGACCGCTCCCAATCTTTCCGGTCGGTGGTCTGACACTAAAATGGATCTCAGCCTCAGTGATAAAAATCTGGCCGCCAAAGGATT
>JBGTHU010000319.1:0-2196 GCA_041745975.1 Mariniblastus sp. | reverse complement strand
ATGGCTCGGCATTGGTTGGATGTGGCCCGATACGCCGATACTCACGGGATGCATTTGGACAATGAACGCCAGATGTGGGCCTATCGCGACTGGGTGATCTCCGCTTTCAATCAAAACCAACGCTTTGATCAATTTACGATCGATCAATTGGCGGGCGATCTGTTGCCTGAACCGAACCAACAGCAACTGGTGGCCACCGGCTTCAATCGCTGCAACGTGACATCGAGTGAAGGGGGGTCGATTGACGACGAGCTACTGTTTCGCTATGCGGTCGATCGAGCCAGCACCACGGCGGAGACGTGGCTTGGGCTGACCGCGGGCTGTGCCGCTTGCCACGATCACAAATTCGATCCGATTTCTCAAAAAGAGTTCTATTCGCTGTATGCATTTTTCTACTCGGCGGCCGATCCGGCGATGGATGGCAATGCGCTACTGACCACTCCGACCTTGCGTCTGGAATCAGAATCTGATCGCCAGCAGATCGCCAAACTCCGGCATGCGATCCAATCCGCCAACCAGCAGTTACAAACTGCCTCTCAATCGCTGGACTACAACGACCCAGCAACGTTGTCTCCCCGACCTGATCCGATCGAATTTCAACAGTGGTGGCTGGAGGATGCGTTTCTTGCGTCGGGAACAGTCCAGGCCAGCCCGGGACATCCCACCGAGTTCGTCACGACAACTGATTCGGGAACGAAACCGTTTCAAGGAGAGAAATCGCTGAAACGAACGACAGAAGGACTGGCTCAAGATGTCTGGGAAACGACCGGCCCCAAGCTGCGGTTGCCTCCCCAAGCGATTCTTGTGGCCCATGTTTTTTTGGAACCGGAATCGATGCCCGATGCCATCATGGTGCAATTCAATCATGGGGGTTGGAAACATCGAGCTGTCTGGGGTGATTACGAAATCATCCATTGGGGAACCCCTGGTACCAATGAACGGGTCGCGATGGGTGAGTTGCCGGAATCCGGCCGATGGGTGCGACTGGAGTTTCCTCTGTCAGCGGTTGGGCTTAATCCAGGGGATGAAATCTCAGGGTTCGCTTTGACTCAACATGGTGGTACCGTCTATTGGGATCAAGTAGGCGTGGCCGGGCAAGTCGACCCGGCGACCGATCCGGGGCACTCTTTTTTGGCTTGGTGGCAACAGATCAGCGAATCCGACATCAAGGCCTTACCGGCAGAGCTACAACCGATCGCTCGCCAAGCCCCATCGACTGAAACCGCCGCTGCTGCGTCACCATCGGTCGCTGCGGACGGGGGAGATAAAGGAGTAGCTGAGCAGGCAAATGATCAAGCCGTTGCCAAATTGCGACAGCACTATTTGATCCATCATTGCTCGGCCGTTACCGCCCAACTGACTCCTTCGAAGCAGCAACTGGCCGCTGCGAAGACGGAACTTGCTGAATTCGAATCTCAGCTTCCCAGCACGTTTATCTTTCGCGATTTGCCCAAACCTCGACAAGCCCACTTGATGATCCGTGGTCAATATGATCAACCGGGTGAAGCCGTAGAGCCGAATGTACCGCAAGTCTTACCCGCGCTGAACATCCCTTCAGGCAAATCGGCAGCGACGCGTTTGGAATTAGCTCAATGGATCGTAGCCCCGGACAATCCGCTGACCGCCAGAGTGATTGTCAACCGGTTGTGGCAACAGTTTTTTGGAACTGGATTAGTGTCCACCAGCGCGGATTTTGGATCGCAAGGAGATTTACCGTCTCACCCCGAATTGCTCGATTGGCTGGCCCGCGAGTTTCAATCAAGCGGATGGGATGTTCAACACATCGTTCGCCTGATTGTGACGTCCCAAACATTTAAGCAGTCGGCGGTTGTATCGGCTGAACTGTTGGAGCGTGATCCGAGCAACGTGTTGTTGGCGAGAATGCCTCGACTTCGGCTCGATGCGGAACAGATACGGGACAACGCTTTGTTCATCAGCGGCTTGTTGGTGACCGACATGGGAGGGAAGGGCGTCAAGCCGTACCAGCCACCCAACATTTGGGAACCGGTCGGATTTGCCGGTTCCAACACGCGGTTTTATTCCCAAGATGCTGGCTCGGCTCTCTATCGCCGCAGCATTTACACGTTTCTGAAACGGACAGCTCCGCCCCCGTTCATGTCCAATTTTGATGCGCCCAATCGAGAGCAATTTTGTACTCGCCGCCAACGGAGCAATACCCCGTTGCAGGCGTTGCAA
>JBGTHU010000318.1:0-2744 GCA_041745975.1 Mariniblastus sp. | reverse complement strand
ACACCGAACATTCGGCTGCCGTCATTGCAGTAGATGCCTCCATTGGCAGCCAGCGCTGGGTAAGCCAGATCAATCCTGGAGATGTATGGAATTATTCACGCCCACTGTGGGATGCCGAACAAAAAATTTACAAGGACCAGTCGATCGGTGACACGCCTAAGATTTACACGATTCAGGTCGATGGGCTGCCCACGCCCGTTGTCGGTGCGGGCTGTAAGAATGGTGGCTACTATGTGATGGACCAGCGTGATGGTCGGATTGTTCATCACACCCCGCTCTACCGAGAACCCCCCAACGACGATCCCCAACCCGATCCGCGGGTACTGGCTCTACCCGGAAACCTGGGCGGATTGCAAACGGGCTGTGCCACAGATGGACGGCGCGTTTACACCAACGGAATCGACAATTTCCCGGGCGTCAAACGACCTCCAGTGCCAACGGGCGGGCGAGTCACCGCGATTTCGATGGATACTAATCGAGAATTCTGGAGGCACCAGCGCCCCAAAATTCCGTGGATGGGCGGTAGCCAGGACAAGCCGCTCCTGACCAACGTTGGCGACCCGGTGATGGCGGGCATTTCGTTGGCCGGTGGATTGGCATTTTTCAACACGGTCAGCAGCAACAAGTTGGTTTGCCTGGACACCGAGACGGGCTCGGTGCTGAAGGAGTTTCCCATCGGCCCCGTTCTTTCTTCGCCAGCGATCTCGCACGGTAAGGTTTATGTCGGTACAGGTAACACCTTGTTCGGATCCCCTTTTTTCCCCAACAGCAAGACCGGTCAATTGTTGGTGTTTGGGTTGGCGGAGACCAAGAACAACTGATTCAACAGTGGTAAGCTCAGAAAGTGCCTTTGAGTTCAGAGCGTATTGTAAAACGACTTCACCCTCCCAAATTTGGGAGGGTCGGAAGCGGTAGTGGCCGGGGAGGGTTCGCCCTCTCCGGGCCCTGCCGGCCCGACTCTCCCAGAGGGAGAGTGAATTGTTGCTAAATTCCGTAAATCCATCTTTTCGCAAAGAGGAAGTTCAAGATGTGGGTTCCAAAGTGGCAACGTGACCAAGTGCAGGGTGTGGATTCGCCCATTCCAACCCAGCCGGTATCGAACGAGGAATTCATTCCCAGGCCTCAGACCAAACAGCAGAAACAATGGGAATCGCTGATCGGCGAGCTGTCTGAAAACAATGCGAAACGGCTTGGCATGTCTCGTCGAGATTACATGCGTACCTCCATGGGAATGGCGACTGCCTTCGTAGCCTCCAACATGGTCTTTGGGCCGCATTGGGAGGTCGAAGCAGCCGAGACGGTTGAACCGGAAGCCACCGAGGAGAAATTCCCAAAGGGTGAGTACTTCATTATCGACGTACAAACTCACTTCACCGACGGCGTGGC
This sequence comes from Mariniblastus sp., assembly GCA_041745975.1. Taxonomy (GTDB): domain Bacteria; phylum Planctomycetota; class Planctomycetia; order Pirellulales; family Pirellulaceae; genus Mariniblastus. The sequence goes on along the minus strand of JBGTHU010000318.1, from coordinate 1,358 downwards.
TATCGGCTTTCGCAGCATGGAATTCGTCAAGAACATGGGCTTTGATCTGAAGGAAACGCCGGATGCCTACAGTTTTACAAATTTTGTCAAAGAGATTTTCTTCGACAGCGAGACAAGCATGGTTGTCATATCGGGTGTGCCTGGCCGGGAGACCAACCAAAAGCATGAAGGAGTAGAAGTGGAAGGCCGAGGCCGCGGCGGTGGAATTCTACCCAGTTGGCTCATGTCGCGACGCAAGAACGATATCAACGAACTGGCCGGGGGACAACGCGCCTTCTGTCAGGGCAATTGCGCTCCCAACCATTATTGGAATAAGGCAACCAACAAGCCTGATTTTCCAGCGCTCTTTGAACAGATGGAACGCGAGGTAAAGAAGTACGGCATCGACAGTTGGAAATGGTATTGCCATACCGATCCAGGCCGTAGCGGTAACGGCTTTCGTATGGACGATGAATCGATGGCCTATCCGTTCTACGAGAAGTCCAAGGAACTGGGCTTGAAAGTATTCAGCGTGCACAAGGGTTTTGCTTCGCAGTCTCGCACACTTGGTCACTTCGCACATCCCGGAGATATCGAAAAGGCGGCCAAGGATCATCCGGATATTAACTTCATTATCTACCATTCAGCGCTCAGCCACGGTCCGAACGAACCGGAGTTCAACGAGGACGGATTCTACGACCCCGAGTCGGGCGACTTCGCCTGGCACTCGGATCTGATGAAGATCAAGCAACGCAATCCCGAATTGACAAACGTCTATCCCGAGATTGGCTCCTCGTTCGGACTTCTATCCATCGTGCATCCTGAAATGTGCCAGCACCTGATCGGAAAAAATGTAAAATATTTTGGCAGCGACCATGTAGTCTGGGGTACGGATTGCCTGTGGTGGGGAGCCCCACAGTGGGTCATCGATGCCATGAAGAGGTTTCAGATCAGCGATGTGCTGTGCGAGAAGTTTGGCTACCAAAAGCTCACCAAGGAGGATAAAGCCAAAATCTTTGGGCTGAACGCAGCCAAGATCTACAACTTCGATGTCACAGAACGGCTCAAGGCCTTGCCTGCCGATTCACTCAGCCGCATTAAGACTGCTTATCTGGAAAAGGGTGGCCAGCGCGACAATGCGGCTGCCGGATGGGTTCGCGCTGACGTATGAACTTCCCCTTTCGAATTGCAATGCTCTCTGGGCGAGTCGTCCAATTTGTCCTTTTCGCCTCATTAATCGGTTTGACAAGCCAATGGTCGGCGGTTGCCGATGAACCCGAAGTTGATTTAGCCTTCTGGGGCAGCGATCATGTTGGCCAGCCACTTCCCGACTATGTTACTGGAGATGAGTGCCTTTTTTGCCATCGCGATATCGGATC
>JBGTHU010000317.1:0-3118 GCA_041745975.1 Mariniblastus sp. | reverse complement strand
GCGAGGAGCGAACGGAAGCGTGGCATTGTGCTGAGTGTCATGCGGAATCGTGGTGGAGAGATGGCCGACAAAAAACAGCCGGCAGGCAGAAAAATAGTTCGGAATGATATACTTTGCAAACCCACGGATTTCCTGTTTTTGGCCGGGTTTTGACCTCACTTTTACTTTTTCTTGCGTGATTTAACTGACTTCTTTTTTGCGGCCAGCTTTCGACTGGCTTTCGGTTTTTTGGGCAACGACTTTGGATCAACCCTAAGCAGTCCAGAAACCGCGTCGTCAAACGACAATCCAATCTTATTCTGCTCAGGACCTATTCTCTTTTTCGTCATCGTATTAACCGCCTGTTTTCTTTTCTCGTCGCATAATGCACTGAACAGCACCGTACACGCTACACAGACTGTTCAGCCTGTTGTGTTCAATGTCTTCCATGAACCCAATCTTGCTTGTCCACTTCCCGTCCGGTAATTGCCTTGCGGCATGTTCGTATTCGGTGCCGATCCCGTAAATGGCTATCTTGTCATACCCTGACTCAAGTTCATCATCATCGCAAACCTCGTAGCCAAGCCATTCGTACACTGCAACGAGCGAATCCAGACTATAGTTGACTGGAATTCCTTTTGGCCAAAAATATCCGTCCGCTGGTTCCCACCACTTTTCCTGGCACCCAGCTGCCCAAGCAATACAGTTGTATTCTTGGGTGTTCTGGCTTGTAATGCGAAACTCATTTGTCATCAAATCCGGGAAAATGCCTTGAATGGAATCACCACCTGAACCCATTTTTCTTACCCCATTTAATCCACGCTTTTGCCATTTCAGTGATTACACCACGCTTTGATTCTTCTACTGGATTTACATCTGTAATGGTTGACAGTGCAATGAACCAGTGATCCGGTTTTGCTTGAAGCTCCCGAAGTATCAGCGGGATTGCCGCGTCTCCCATATTGATAATCTCTTGGTACGCTGGATGCTGTGCAATCTTGGATGCCTTGGAACTGGCATTATTGCTTTTTCGCCAGATTGCAGCCAGGGACGAAAACCGGGATTCAGCATCGATCGCAAATGAATTCCGAAACGATTCAATGATCGGGTACGACATCGCTTTTTTTACGATCTTCCCCATCAATTGAAAATCAGGTTCATCGCCTTTTGTCGGGGCCGACAAAACAGTTGCGCTAATTCTCGCTTTGCCAAACTTTCGAGCGCGACGGAACCGCCAAATCTCTCTGTGAATCAAGTAAGCGACGAAATAGAGCGAATCAACCGGAATCGAAATTCCAGGCTTTGGGCGAAGGATTGCGACTTTGTAGAATGCGTAAAATGGATACTCCTGAACAAACGTGGAATACGCACTGCCATCAGTAGCAACTGTGATTGCAGGTGGTCGGAAAATTACGTTTGGCTTTTTCCATGCCGTAACACCATTGTTAAACGCACTTGTTGAGATCAACGGAATGTCGCCTTCCTCAAGGTCTTCGATTTCGTCTTTTCCGCCCATTTGGACATCGAAATAGTCCGAAACCGTGAACCCTTTCCATTCAATACCTGATAGATCGATTTCCGATCCGTGCTGAAATAATCCATCAACAGGCCCAACACCAACAGCACTGGTTGACTTAATCAGTCGATGACCGTGGCCGACATAGAACGCGGACTGTAACCGAATATGATCTTCAAGTCCTTTTACGAAACTGCCCAGATCATACGCGCCACTTGCGATAAATTGCTCTGGAACCCATTCCGTGTGAGACTCCAGCAACGGCAAGTACGCCGAAAACTCTGGGATGTTTTTCCGCTTGTCGTATGACTCTTTGGCAAGGTCTAATTGCGACCCATCTCGAATCGGCAACCTTGCGGCTTTCTTGAGCTTGAATCCGTCATTGTCGATACGGCAGAAAAACACATTGGCGTTTTTGTGCGGGACACCTTTTTTAACGATCAGCAGTGCCGTGTCATAGTTCGCCGATGGCTGAAACAAATCAGGGGGCAGTGTTGCGATGAACAATACCCTGTGATGTTTCAAGAGGTTTCTGTGCCACTCTCTGGCATTTGAAAGCAATGCGTATGGAACTATCGCAGCCATGATCCCCTTTTGTTTTAGGCTGCTCAAGGCACGGTCCAGGAATTTGGAAGTTGCCGCATCGTTTTTCTTGTCGTGTGGAAACGGGGGATTCAGCAATGCAATGCTTGTCTCCTGCTCTGGATACTCCGTATTCGAAAAACAGTTGTCGCGAATTATTCCGCTAGTTCCATCGCCCCTTAGAATCATGTTGGCAACGCAAAGTGCCGCCGTGGCTGGTTCTGACTCAATTCCAAACAGGTTGCTTTTGACTTTATTGACCGCTTCCTGGTAAGTCAGTTTTTCCTGGCGAATCATCCGGTTCAACGCGCCGATCAAAAACCCGCCAGTTCCGCATGCTGGATCAAAAACAATGTCTTTCGGTGTCACGTCTACCAGTTCACACATGAACTCAATAATGTGTCGGGGCGTGAAGTATTGCCCAATGGTATTTCCGCCTGTATACCGAAAGAACGTCTCGTACAACTGACCCAGGTAGTCATGCTCCTGCATGAAAGATCGAATCTGGAGCTTGTCCAAAATCTCTACGATCTGCCACGCCTTGGCCGCAAGCTCCACGTTTTCTGTGTCAACACGCAAACTGTACGACAGGTCAGGCTTGCCAGCCTTTTGCAATGCACGCTTTGCATTCCCGTTAAGCTGGTCAAGAACTACCGCAGGATCAACCGACACTGCTCCATACCACAAACCAAGCATAAACGTCGCGGCGTAAATAGGGCGAAATGCGTCATTGATTTTGCATTCTCGCAACAGTTCGTTTAGTCGTTTTGCTTGTGCAGCCAATACGTGATCCGGTGGCCTTTCAGGAGCGACTTCTGTACGTGATTTATCGGCCAGTATTGAACGTGTTTGGAATGGCGAAGGAATCCAGTCGATTGCGGTGTTGTGAAGCGTTAAGTCGGTCCAATCTTTGCCAATCAAACGCTGGACTCGCGCAGCGTATGACTCGCCTTCTGCGCCAGCAATTGCTGCCGACAAAACATCGAACCCAGATTCCTGGCAGGCTTTAGCGTAGTGATGAGTGTCGGCAATCGATTTCGA
>JBGTHU010000316.1:0-2246 GCA_041745975.1 Mariniblastus sp. | reverse complement strand
TGACGTTAGTGAATAGCGTCGGGGGACACCAGTAGCCGGATTCTGGAAGGTTGCATTGTGGTTGATAGCATTCGGCGCCTTGCGTTTTGCCAATCTCGATCCAGGAGTTGATGGACTGCAGTTGTTGCTGCGAGTTAATTGCGCCGATGTCGGTATTTTTATCCAAAGGATCGCCGACAATTAGCTGTTTCATTCGATGTTTAAGTTTTCGAATGACTTCCGGGTAGATCGACTCTTGTACCAGCAGTCGACTGCCGGCGCAACAGACATGACCTTGATTAAAGTAGATTCCATTGATAATTCCTTCGATGGCTTGATCGATCGGGGCATCATCAAAAATAATATTGGCGGCCTTGCCACCCAATTCCAAGGTCAGTTTTTTACCGCTGCCGGCAACGGCGTGTTGAATCAAACGCCCGACTTGGGTCGAACCGGTGAAAGCGATTTTGTTGATCCCTTCATGGTTGACGATCGATTGACCGGCGTCACCATGCCCGGTAACGATATTGACAACGCCGGGGGGAAGGTCTGCCATTTGGATAATTTGGGCCAGCTTCATGGCGGTTAACGAAGTGGTTTCGGCTGGCTTGAGCACAACCGTGTTGCCGCAGGCCAAAGCGGGTGCAATTTTCCAAGCCGCCATCAGCAGCGGGAAATTCCAAGGAATGATCTGACCGGCCACTCCCAACGGTTGCGGTTGGCGGTTGGGAAAAGCGTAGTTGAGTTTATCGGCCCAACCGGCATAGTAAAAAAAATGGGCGGCGGCCAAGGGAATGTCGATATCTCTCGACTCGCGAATTGGTTTTCCCCCATCAAGACTTTCGATAATGGCTAGCTCTCGCGATTGTTCCTGGATCAAGCGCGCGATTCGGTAGATGTATTTACCCCGTTCGGTTGGAGCGAGCTTTGACCAATATTTTTCGTAGCCATAGCGAGCCGCCTTGACCGCTTTATCGATATCGGCGGGGGTCGATTCCGTGATCAGCGACAACGGTTTTTCAGTGGCCGGATTGAGCGACTCAAATTTTTGATCGCCACTGGATGGCTGAAACTTGCCACCAATAAACAAATCAAAGGCGGGCTGAATTTCAATATTTTTAGTACTTTCTGGAGCTGGATCCAACGTCCATCCACCGCCGCCCGCTTGAGAGGACACGGTCTGCTTGGCTTCCGTATTGAGGCGGTCTTCCATCTGTTTGTCAGCGTGTAAAAAGTTATTGGTAAGTTTTAATTGTTCGGTTTAGCGGACTCGAAAATCTTGCTTAGACATTCGACGTGATCAATCAATGGAAAAATAATCAGCCGACTGATACGATCCGGTTTTCTGTTTGAGATACTGCATCAGCACGTCATTGGCCAACGAACTCGCTCCAAATCGGAACCAATGGTTGTCCAGCCACTCATTTCCCAAAGTTTCCTTGACCATCACCAAATAGTGCAAGGCCAATTTGGATTTTGAGATGCCACCGGCAGGCTTCATGCCCACCATTTCTCCGGTTCGGAAATAGTGATCTCGGATCGCCTCCAGCATTACCAAGGTAACCGGCATGGTCGCCGCCGGTTGAATTTTTCCGGTCGAGGTTTTAATAAAATCGGAGCCAGCGGCAATCGCAATATCGCTCGCTCGCCTGACGTTATCTAATGAACCCAGTTCCCCCGTTTCTAAGATCGTCTTCAACCGAGCCAACCCGCAGGCCTCTTTGACAGCAGCAATTTCATCAAAAACATATTCGTAATCGCCCGCGTGAAATTTACCGCGCGAGATTACCATGTCGATTTCATCGGCCCCTTCATCCAAGGCCTGTTTGACATCTTGCAACTTCAGTTCCAGAGACGAATTGCCGCTGGGAAAGGCCGTGGCGACCGACGCGACTTTAATCTCCGAACGGCCCAACTCCCGTTTGGCCAAGGCCACAAAATTAGGGTAGACACAGACGGCAGCGACTGTTGGCAAGCCCTCCATTGCATCGTGCAGGTGCCGGGCCTTGTAACATAACTGTTTGACCTTTCCCGGGGTGTCCATCCCCTCCAATGTCGTCAAATCGATCATATTTAGCACCATTTTCAAGCCCGATAATTTGGCTTCGTTTTTTATACTCCGTTTGGTGAATCGATCGGCGCGTTCGATGACCCCTACTTGATCGATGGGGGGACTGGCGGGATGTTTAAGCTTCATTTTTTTAGTGTTAAAAATCTAACATAACATGGCGGAGTGTCGGTAAAGTGAAGAAAAGTTGGAAGCGGGC
>JBGTHU010000315.1:0-2033 GCA_041745975.1 Mariniblastus sp. | reverse complement strand
TCATTTTCTTTCTTACTTTTTCGTTATTGTTCTACTACTTCAATTTCAAAACGCTCTGTCCAGTAAGTCGCTCCGTCTGAACGAGGGAGTTCCAGGATCATGGTTTTTCCGTCTACCGAATAATCAAACGACTGGCCGGTCGCGGGGTTGAGGGGGATCGGAACCATGGTGATCTGTTCGAGGGTTTTAGGGATCGAACCGACGTGGAATAAGTGCATGCGGATGGCTTCGATAACCATCAGCGCATTTCGCTGCCTCTCTATGCGAACTTGGGCGGCTCGCACCTGTTGAATCGCGGGAAACAAAGTCCCGGCCAGTTTGTAACCAAGGGAACTGTTTTCATTTTTCGCTAAATCTCCTTCAAATTTTTCAACGACTATTAATGCCTCTGGAAAGGGAAGATAAAGAATCGATTCGCCATTGTGGCTGAGCTTGGTCATTTCATTTTTCATGTCCCACAGTAGCGCCTGCCCCACGGGCATGGTTTCCAGTCTGATCTTGTCGACACCACTATCGGCCAACCGCTTCTTGGCACTGGGGTAGCTGGTGATTGCCATGGCGTAGACGAGTGATGAAGAGACAAGGCTATTTTGTTCCGTCGAATCGGATTGGGGAGTCATCGAACTGGTGAGCGAATTGGCGGCCAGCATCACGTCAATTACTTCGGCTACGGATGTCTGCCATTGCTCGTCCGTTTTTTCCTCCTGTTCGATGTTCTTCAAATCAGGGAACAGTCGATCCAGCGTATTGTATTCCAATTGAAACGCCTCTCTCATGTCAATCAGTGGCGTTGGCAATTCGGCCAACGCCCAATACATGTTGGGCGAATCAGGACTTCCTATTAACTCAATCAAAACTCCGTTGGCCATTCCCATTTCCGCATTGGCAACCAACATCGCTACCAGGAACTTGAGCTGGCCGACATTCCGGCCCAGTTGATAGCACATTTTTAACGGTTCGATCGCATCATCGTAACGGCGATCGGCGATGGCCACCCGAGCCCGCAACATCAAAGCACGAGCAATCTCGCGAGTCGATTGCACTTCAGGCAGTAGCAATCGATAAAACTCCAGTCCCGAGAAAGTCTCTTCGGCCAATCCCCAATCGCAATCGCGACAGCGAGTCGCCCGATCAATAAATTGCTCAATGTAGTCATCAAAGGCGGCCGCAGCGGAGAGCGCCTTTTCGATTGGAAGTTCGTGAATTGGAATTTCCTGCCCAGGCCATTTGCGAACCTCATCCCCGAATTCATCCTGCAACGATTTCCAAATGCGGCTGAGCTGATTTTCACCGAAAGATCGAGCATAGTGCATCGCGGCATTCCCGGCGACTCGTTCAGGCACGGGTACGGAAAACCGATACCGGAACTTGGGGGTCATTTCAGCCGCCGGGGTTATCTTCAGGCGATAGGTGTATGACCTTGTGTGCTCGTCAAACGTAGTGGATGTTTGAGCAGTGGCAAAATTCGCCATGCTCAACAAAACGATGACGCTCAACAAGGCGGGGTAAATCCGGACCGCTCTCGTTTTTGACGGATCAAACTGAAAGGTTGTTGAATGCATGTCCATTCTCCTGTTGTTGTGTTAGAAAATATACACTTTAAGTGGTGGTTCGAGAGAGTCGAAACCCATGGTGAGCTAAGTTTAGGAGCCTTAACCTCCCTGAACGGGTTACAAACAATCTACCAAGCAGATCGCGATTCAAACGCCACCAGACAACTCGTCCAACAAGTCGCGTAGCTTTGCGGGGCTAAAATGGGGTAGCGGGTCGTTGTCATCAAAGGAAACGTCTTGATATCGTGATCGGTAATACTGAGGTGTTAGATAGTCCATTGGATCGTTCCCTCGCAAAAGCATCGTTCGATGGATGCTGGGGGAAGGCCTGACTGGCGCGGTTGCAATTGAGCTGCTGGGGAAAAAATGTTCAAGCCAAGCAGGAGTGAGTAAACCCGATCGCCTGGGTGTGAATGATTCTGATCGATCTCGGTTAAGAGCGCCATCCGTCTCTTGGTTCGAGTGAGCATCGGTCGCCTG
>JBGTHU010000314.1:0-2219 GCA_041745975.1 Mariniblastus sp. | reverse complement strand
CCATTGAAAAGGAATCTTTTGATTTGGTGTTGATGGACGTGCAAATGCCAGAAATGGATGGCTTAACGGCGACTCGGAAACTGCGGCAGCAAGAGGAGAGCACCGGCCAGCATTTACCGGTAATTGCGATGACGGCCCACGCGATGCAGGGTGATCGTGAAAATTGTTTGGCGGCGGGTATGGATGAGTACCTGAGTAAGCCCATCCGAGCTGCAACGCTCGAGCAAGTATTGCTGGAGGTGTTTCGGAAATCACAACTCCCCTCCGACGCTGCAGATTCGGCTGAACCAACTACGGCACAGCATTCAAACGCAACGCTACCGCCTGAAGCTCAGGTGAATTGGAAACGAGCCCTTCGCAATACCGCCGGTGATCACGAACTGCTGTTGGAATTGTTGGAGACTTTCTTGGACGAAGTCCCTCCTTTAGTTGTTCGTTTGGAGACAGCGATCACTCAACAAGATGGAAAACAAATTGGTAGTCTCACTCACTCGATCAAAGGTTCATTGGGGTTTTTGGAAACCTCTGATGCCCAAGCTTGGTTTCAAAATTTAGAGGATTGTGCAGAAATTGTCGCTCCAGAGGAATTATCGGTAAAGTACACCCAGTGCCAGATTCGCCTTGAACAAGTTATTGAAGAAATCAAGGAGTACTTACTTCAACACAAGTAGCGAAGCCGGATCAACACACTCTACGCCACCTCCTCATGGGGCTCCCCACCGAGTTTACTCGGTGGAAGCAGGATTTAGCACTACTCCATTTTTTTCAGTTTGGCGAATCGTTGCGGTGGCTTGCCAGCGAGCTGGTTCTGGGGTACGCTGGTAACAGAGAATAGACGGAAAACTGCAATTTCGCGAATCTTTTTTTATCAGAAAACCATGAGTGAAGCAAAAGTACGTGGCAAAGTCCACTTGATCGAGGAAACAAAAACGTTTGGGGCCAGCGGTTTTCGGAAGCGACTGGTCGTATTGGAACAAGAAAACGGACGTTTTACCAATTACGTGCCGGTCGAATTTACTCGAGAAGCTTGCGATTCAGTAGACGATCTGGCAACCGGTGACGATGTTGAGATCAACTACGTCTTGTCGGGCCGCAAGTGGCAGCGAGATCCCCAAAGCGAAGTCAAATTCTTCGTCAATTTGGAGGCCGTCAGCTTCAAAAAAATCGCTGCCGGCGGTGCAACGACGGCCTCGGGAACACTTGGCACCGGACAAGATGCGGCCAACGATGCGTTTGCTGAAAACTACGATGACGGTGACGTTCCGTTTTAGGCCATCAACCAGACCATCAACCAGACCATCAACGTCACAGGGTGATCTTAAACGGGAAATTGACTCTCGAATTCTTGGAACTTCGATGCCTGAGCAACTGCGGCACAAAGAATTTTCCGTTTTGGAGCGTCCGCGGGAATTAGTATTGATCTGTCCGTCGTTTCGCAGCCATATCAATTTTTCGCGGATCGTTCGATTGGCCGGATGCGCTGCGATTGAAAAAATCATCACCAATGGGACTGGCAAGGTTGATCCTTCAATCGCCCGTGCGGCGGTCGATCATGTTCATATCGAACGCCGTCGGTCGCTTCCTCCCCTACTAAAATCGATGACTCAACAGGGCTATCGAATTGTGGGGTTGGAGCAAACGAATAACTCCGTTTCAATCCATCAATATACGTTTACTCGGCGAACGGCGTTGCTGATTGGCAACGAGCGATTGGGAATTGAACCGGAGCTGCTCGATCTGGTTGACGATGTGGTGGAAATCCCCGTCTACGGCCCGCCCCATAGCTACAACGTAGCAACGGCCACGATCATGGCCGTCTACGAGTATTGCAAACAGCATCCAACTTGAAAATCGGTCATGATTCTCAGACTTAAGAATCAGAATTGAGAATCTGCCGTTCGCCTTAAAGGCCCGTCGGTATTCATATGGCGGGCTGGTGAGAATGTTGAGGTTGCCCAATAGCAACCGAGTAGATCCAAGACTCGTTTGAAAACTTTTATTCGTCGATTGTTTGAGGAAATTACGGCGTTTCCCGCAAAAACTGCATCTCCGCATTACCACTATGTACATGGTAATGATGGCAGAGCGTGCAACTGGTCGAAGACTGTTGTTTTTGATGACATTGGACGCATTGATCTCTTGAGATCGGCAGAAAATTGCTGGTTAATTTTTGCCCGTCAAAATCCATAAACGCTTGATAGTTACTGTTCTGTAGCTCA
>JBGTHU010000313.1:0-3400 GCA_041745975.1 Mariniblastus sp. | reverse complement strand
CTGGTGTATATAAATTGCATAAGCATCAGCCTGTGAAGCATGCAGCTGGCGGGTAGCCTCCTTTTGGGCATTCCTTTCATTTTCCCGCTCATATTGCTGGTAAAGATCGGCCAATACCGGATCGTAGCAAGCCGATGCGGGGGACGTGGCCAACGCCGCCGCCACACCAATCGCAGCCGAAGGTTCAACCACAATTCGCTGGCGATTCCATAACCATTCCATCGCCGTACAGACTTGCCATTCCTCCACAACCCAAATGTCATCCAGCAATTGGCGACAGAGTTCCAAATTCAGCAGCCCCGGCGTGGCCACAGCGGTCCCATCGCACAGACGGCTCACGTGGGGTAAGCTGACCCGATGTTGTTGGATGATCGACTCCTTCATGCTGGCCTGACCGGCGACTTCGACCCCTACAATCCGGGCCTGCGGAAACCGCTGACGAATCACCGCGGACACCCCTGCCGCCATCCCGCCTCCACCGATTCCCAGCAGCACCAAATCAGGATCGACTTCAGAGGAAATTTCTCCCGCCAAAGTCGCTTGCCCGGCGATCACCCGCAAGTCATCAAAGGGATGGATAAATTCGGCCTGATGATTGCGTTGATATTCACGTGCCGCCTCTGCGGCTTGATCATAGGTATCTCCGACCAAACGAACTTCGACAAAGGCTCTCCCTAAACACTCGACAGCCTGCTGTTTGAGCACCGGTGTGAACCGAGGCATGAAAATAGTCGCGTTAATCCGCAATTTTTCAGCCGCCAAGGCAATCCCTTGGGCATGATTTCCGGCCGATGCCGCCACAACCGTTCCCTGCCAACCTGATTCAACCAAGCTGGCCATGCGATTATACGCGCCTCGCCATTTGAAACTGTGAACCCGTGATTGATCCTCCCGTTTCAACCAGAGTCGCCTCCCATCTTCCAAGTCGACTCGATCACAGGCGGTCGCCGAATCCGCCTGATAAACACGCTCCGTCGCCTTTTGGTATTCTGCCAACAATAGCGTCAACAAGTCGTCGTCATTGTCTTCGGTGTCATCTTGGGCGTCGTTTTTCCCATCCGTCGAAAATGGCAGCGCGTTAAGATCGTCTGTCCCGTCACCCCATTTCGGAACATGCAGGGGTGTGATATTGTCATTCATGTTGTTGAAGCTACGTCAAAACAAGTAACAAGTTGATCGGTGGCCAGCGTCGTCAGCTTGGCAGCCATCACACTGTGCACATCAACCATTTGGTTGATTTTTTTGGTCAAATGCACGATGCAACGATCACTCACCACCACCATTTCAATCCGGTAATTGAAGGCCGTTGCTGGATTGCCTGGTAGTTTCGCGTTGGATTGCATATTCATGGATTCGATCTCAAAGCCTCGTTGCCGCACGATGCCGATCAAACGATTTAGACTGCCGTGATTTCGGTTCAGATGAACGATCAATTGAGAGGATTCAGTTTTTGACATAGGGAAGGTTTTCTAATTTTCTAATTTGAGGATAAAACGGCGAAACATGGGTGGGTAAATAAGCGGTGGATCAAGGGGCAGCGATTCCCGTATCGATATCGGTCGTAATCATCTGAGCATTGTTGGCACCGGGAGGAACCAGCGGCCATACATTGGCCGTCCGATCAATCAAGGCATGCACAAACAGAGGGCCCTCGGTATTTTTAATCGCTGCGATGACTTCTGGCTCTTGATCGCGGTGGACGGCTCGCAGCGCCGGAATCCCAAACGCCTGAGCGACCTGACAAAAGTCTGGATTGTCGCTGAGGTCGATTTCACTCTCCCGGTTGTTGAAAAACAATTGTTGCCACTGCCTCACCATGCCCAAAGCCTGATTGTCAAACAGCAAAATTTTGACCGGCAACTGATATCGTTTGATGGTGGCCAACTCCTGAATATTCATCATGATCGATCCGTCCCCGGAGACCACGACCGATCGCGCCGCGGGATTGGATTGTTGAACCCCAATCGCAGCGGGTAGCCCGAACCCCATCGTGCCCGCTCCGCCGCTGGTCAAGTGATATCGTGGATGCGAAAACTGATAATGCTGGGCAACCCACATTTGGTGCTGGCCTACGTCACAGCAAATAAACGTCTCACGATCGTTCAACGATTGCGATAAATCATAGAGTAAACGGGGTGCAAAGATCGAATCAAATGGACAGTCATATTGAAATTGATGCTCCCGTTTCCAAGCTTGAGTTTGATCAATCCAAGCTTGAATATTCAGCGGTGTGGACAATGCCTTCAAGTTGGCCCCCACGTCTCCACTGAGAGCCGATTGAACCACTCGCAGTTTCCCAAATTCGGCCGGGTCTAAATTGATATGGATCGCTTTGGCCCTCGGGGCGAACTCGGCCAATTTACCGGTGGCTCGATCATCAAACCGAGCCCCCACGGCAATCAGCAAGTCACAGTTTTGTACGGCCAAATTGGCGGCTTGACTTCCGTGCATCCCCAGCATCCCCAGAAACTGGGGATCGTCCCCGGGAAGTCCCCCCAGTCCATGCAGGGTGTGAACCACGGGGATCCCTGTGACCTGTACGAACTCTCTAAAATCCTCCACTGCATCCGCTTTTTCAACGCCTCCCCCAGCGTAAATTAAGGGGGACTGGGCTTGGCCAATCAGCGTTTTGGCAATCCGCATCGCCTCCGAATCACAGTCAGGGACTTTGACGGACGGCTTAAGATCTGCTTGTGGTCGCTCCAGCGGCACCTCCGTTGTGGGTTGATTGGCAATGTCCTTGGGAAAGTCAATCAATACCGGTCCCGACTTGCCACTGTGAGCTAATTCAAATGCCTCACGGACAATCCGAGGGATCTCGTCGGCGTTTTCTACGATGTAGCTATGTTTGGTGATCGGTAGACTGATTCCAAACACATCCAATTCCTGAAACGCATCGGTTCCCATCAGGTTGGTGGGGACTTGACCGGTGATGACCACCAGCGGAATCGAATCCATGTAGGCATCACCAATGGCGGTAATCAGGTTGGTCGCACCCGGACCGCTGGTCGCCATACAGACGGCCGTGCGGTTGGTACTGCGGGCTGCACCCTGGGCGGCAAATCCGGCCCCCTGTTCGTGGCGAGTCAAATAATGTTCGATGTCGCTATCGAGCAACGCATCGTAGACCGGCATGATCGCGCCACCGGGATACCCCCAGATCTGTTTGACACCTTCGTTTTCTAAACAGGCAATTAAAAGTTGAGCTCCATTCATCGCGAAGTAGTCTCCATGCAAGTGGATTGTTCGGCGCCGGAACCGTCAGGCGTTTGCGGGGATGTTGGTTGCGGATCGAGCCAAGAAAAATGTTGCCGCAGGTTCTTACCGACGGTTTCGATATCGTGGGCCAACTCATCGTCCAACAGGCGGCGGTAATTTACTTCTCCCGCGTTGAATTCTT
>JBGTHU010000312.1:0-2002 GCA_041745975.1 Mariniblastus sp. | reverse complement strand
TAGAACGGTCGCCACCGCGAATTTTGCGGAAAACGTTTGCATAGCTCTGAGCTTTTTCCTTTAGCAAAATTCGCTTTGGCTCCCGGTTAATCGATTTCTCGCTTCAGACGGCTGACGTGTTACGAAAATTTGAGCAAGGCCAAAAAGGCCTGAAAATGAGTCTTCCGGGTTTTGAAATCCATGCTCCGGCGGGCAAGCTGGAAAAGGCCTGTGGGAATCCACGTCAAAAACGTTAAGATTTTTGAAATGGGCGTTGCCAGATTTTAGAAATTCAATAATATTAGGGAAACAAATTTATTCGGTTGGCAGTCTTCTTCGATTGGTTACCGGTTTACGGTTAAAGAATCCGTCGAGTTGGCGGGAAAAATAGCGCGAAAGCGTGTTTTTTTTGGTTGAAGATCGTGATTTTTTTCACGATGTCAGTTTGGGCCGCTTCATGGTCATCGGCCCGGCGGATAGTTGAGAGCGAACCTATTTCGGATCGAAGTCGGTTGACGTTGTTGGGGTTGCAAGGGTTGCAGGTAATTCGAAATGAATTTGGTGCTCTCTTTTGGCGATCAAACTCAGGGCATCATCCGAGTGCCGTATTTTTTTGGTAAAGAGTGATTAAATGACAATAAAATTGAGTCGGGGGTTGAATTTGCCGATCAGCGGTCAACCTGTCCAAGAAATCAAGTTGGGCCCTTCGGTGACGCGGGTTGCCTTGATTGGTGATGACTATGCGGGCATGCGGCCCACGATGTTAGTCAACGAAGGGGATCGGGTGAAGTTGGGCCAACCGCTTTTTTCTGATAAGAAGACACTCGGCGTACAATACACTTCTCCGGGGTCAGGGGTTGTGGAGGCCATCCATCGGGGTGCCAAGCGGAAATTTGAATCGATCGAGATTCAATTAGAGGGTAACGATGAGGTTGAGTTTCGCTCGTACGACTCGACAGCCGATTTGAATCGAGATCAAGTCCAATCCCTGTTGGTGGAGTCGGGGTTGTGGACTGCGTTTCGCACTCGCCCTTTCAGTCGAGTTCCCCAATTGGACACCGATCCAAGTTCGATCTTTGTCACCGCGATTGACACTAATCCGCTGGCGGCCGAACCGGAATTGATTATTGGCGAGCAGTCGGAGAATTTTGTCACCGGTCTGCAAGTCGTCAACAAGTTGACTCGCGGCAAGACGTTTGTCTGCACTCGAACTGATTCTCGGATTCCGGGTCGCCAGATTCCAGATGTAGTTTTTGAAGAGTTTCAGGGGCCTCATCCGGCGGGGCTTCCCGGAACGCACATTCACTTCCTTGACCCCGTAGGACCAAGCAAAACGGTTTGGCACATTGGTTATCAGGATGTGATCGCGATTGGCCATCTGTTCAATTCGGGACGATTGATGGTGGATCGAGTGATTGCCGTTGGCGGGCCTGTGGTGGCCAAACCGGGTCTCTATCGTTCTCGATTGGGTGCTTGTTTGGACGAGATCGTGGGGGACAATTTGACCGGCACAAACATTCGGTTGGTTTCTGGTTCGGTATTGGCGGGACGAGCCAAATCTGAATTCACAAACTACCTCGGTCGCTATCATGTGCAGGTTTCCGCATTGATGGAAGGTAGCCAACGCGAATTTTTGGGGTGGCAAAAGCCGGGTTTTGATAAGTTTTCCGAGACTCGCGTTTACGGAGGGAGTTGGCTGGCCGGTAAGTTGTTTGATTTGACAACCAGCACAGGTGGAAGCAAGCGGGCGATGGTGCCCAATGGATCCTACGAGCGAGTGATGCCGCTGCGGATGCTGCCGACTCAACTGATTCGATCTTTGTTGGTGAGAAACTCGGATGAGGCGATGGCGCTAGGTTGTTTGGAACTGGATGAAGAGGACTTGGCCCTGTGTACGTTTGTGTGCCCAGGTAAATACGATTACGGATCTGTGTTGCGTGAAAATTTGACCACGATTGAAAAAGAAGGTTGATGATATGCTGCGAAAGTTTTTGGATGACAAGATCGCTCCGATGTTTCATCG
>JBGTHU010000311.1:0-1581 GCA_041745975.1 Mariniblastus sp. | reverse complement strand
CTTGGAGCTTTTCGAGTCTTTATTACCCTCTTTTTCGTCTGAAACAATTCGGACAATTGAAGTTGCCAAGACTTGCATGCGGGTGTTTTTATCATCATCAATTCGCAACGTTACGAATTCTTCTTCAGTGCCGAAATTGGCGACCGTCCCCAAAATTCCACCTGCGGTAATCACCCGGTCATTCTTTTTTAATTTTTTTAATAAATCAGAGGTCTTGACCGCCTGATTTTGCTGTGGTTTGGGCATAAACAGTAGCCAAACCAGCATTACGGCCAGCATGGCGGGCAAAAAGAATCCCCAGCCATCGAATAAGCCGGGGGCTTGTTGGGGTGCATCAACCGCAGCGTCCGAACCACTTGAGGCGGCCTGGGGAACTTGAGCTAACAAGCCCATGATAAAATCGGGAATCTGGATCATTAAAAACTAACTGTTGAAAGGTGCTCACACCAACCCACCGAAAATTAAGAGCAAAATTGGTCACGGCAATCGTTATAATTCGCCATGCCCAACAGCACCTTGGTAAAAAGGGCAGGGTTTTGGGGCAAGGTTTAGATATTGATTCGTAAAAAAACCCCAAATCAAATAATTCGTCGGGAATCAACCCATCATGATAAATCTTTATTCCATTTCCAACAAGGCCGGATAATGTCCGACTTTCCCCAAAAATCCGAACAAAATTGACATCTCGCTTGAACCAGCAACGTTCTAGGACAGATTACCGAAAAAAATGCTGGCAGACCTACTAGGAAGCGGTTTGATATTGTTGAAAATCGAATCATTGTCTAGTCTCACCGCGATATTTCACTGGAAACCTTACCTGGTCTCCATTTGCAAAAAGAATTGAGTCGAGCCAATTAACCTATGAATCGAAAAGCCCCACTGTGGACGCCATTCACCGGCATCCTGTTTGCTCTGTTGCTGGTTATTAGTTTCTCCGGTTGTTTGCCGTTGATCGATCGGTTGATCTATACCGCTCGAGGCCCCGATACACCGGCGGCTTACAAGGGTTTGGTCGGCAAGCGTACGGCGATCGTTACAATTTCCGACGCGTCTGCTTTTGGCCCCGATAGCCTGACGAATTCGATCAGTCGAATGGTCGGTGCACGACTACTGGCCAAAGTCAGAAAGATTGATTTGGTTCCGCGACCGATCATTGAAAATTGGATTGACGAAAACGGCTGGGATGGACAAGACTTCCTCTCGCTGGGGGAAGGAGTCAAAGCCGATCGAATCGTTGCGATCGAGATCAGCAATTATGGGATTCATGAGGGAAAAACGTTACACAAAGGCCGAGCCACGATTCGGATGTTGGTTTACGAACTGGAAGGCAAGTCCGGCCCCAAACTGGCCCACTCATTCGACTTGAATGAATACGAGTATCCCAAGAACGGTCGTCCGGCAATTCAATCTTCTGATCGACAGTTCGAGGAATTTTTCTTGGCTCGCGTCAGCCGATTGTTGACCAACCAGTTCATTCCCCACGATCGCTTTGACGACTTCGCCGACGATGCGATTATGGCGTACTAGGCCTTTGCCAGAAAAGGGGTCGAGCCCTTTCCTTGGATTCGAGTTAATTTCCAC